>CAYWYT010000315.1:0-3229 GCA_964462665.1 uncultured Woeseiaceae bacterium
ACGTTATTCGTTTGAATAACGGACTCTAAGGTAAGTAATTGCCACGCTATTTCTACCCGGCTGCAGTCGTTAGCCTCATGGTATATTGACTTACTCGGCAGACTGATCCGTCACTGAATAAAGAGAATAACAATGAACTGTATTATACGAGTTGTCACACTGGTCGCGTCATTCAATCTCATTACGGCCTGCGCATCGGTTAGTGAGAACGTATTTGGCAGCGAGCACGAGAATGTCTTGCCGTTCGCCGAGCAAACGGTCCAATCACTCGGCGGCGAGAACCTCGATTTCCGTGCCGCAGAATTCGGTTACCTGCGGGTTCTCTATGATGAAGATGCGCGCCCACTTTCTGAGTTGTCTGAGCAGTTACAATTGGCCGATCGATTCCGGAGCGGCATAGTTCAATACTCGGTGGAGTTACTGCGCATTGCGGAGATGCGGGGTGCCGAAGAGGCGCAGGTCAGTGCGTACGCCACTACATTTATGGACATCCGCCCACAGTTTGTTACTTGGTTGCAAGTTGATGAGGGCGAATATGACGCGGTAGTCGAGAGCATTCGCGCTGAGACCACGCTGCTCGGAGCGCTTCGCAAGGCGCAACCTTTGCTTGACCGCGGCGCGGAGAAATTCGACGACTTCGCACTGCAGATAGAAGAAGTTACCCTGGTTGCGGCTGTCACCTATCTTGATGCGACGATAGAAGATCATTTTGAAATCTTCATGGATTACAACAAACTTTCGGTCATACGCCGAGATGAAATACTTTCCGGGTTGACCTTGTTGAGACACTACCGTCTCGGGGATGACAGCGCACTGGATCAGCTTCGAGAAGCAAATATAGTCCTGAACAAGGATCTTGCAATTCCGAATTCACCGACAGAAACACAACTCAAAGCGATCGAAGACTACCTGTTGGCCGAGACAAGAGTAGACCAGGAGCTGGCCAACTACATGTCGGCCGACGTAACGGCTTACTTGCAGGCACATGCCGAGTTGGAACGCGAAGAGGCCGAGGTTCTTACAGCGCTAACGGTCGCGCGATTGCAGATCGTGGCCTGGACTCGGGCGCATCAAGCGATGTCTCAGGGCGTCAAAGACCCTGGCAACTGGCTAAAAATCGCACTTGCGGCTGCGGAAAGGACGAAACAGGTTCTTACTTTATAAAACAGGGCTCCCCATGATGCGACTGACACCACTTTTATTATTAGTGTCCAGCTTGGTCTTGTCCGGCTGTGCACCGAAGCCCATGCTCGCCTACTCAACGGATACGAGTCCGATGATTCTGGTTCCGGCATCGAGCGCTGGGTCTGTTGATGGAAGGGCGCGATTCCGCGAGATCTACTGTGCCATCACAGATGAACGTGGTCAGGATCTGCCGGATTACCGACCGTGTGAAGACGCTTTGGTCAGCCTGCAAGGCGAGGGCGAGCCTGGCGGCAAACCTGTCAATCTCGGTGCCAGTGCCGCACCGCTGACGGTCCTAAAAGTACCTGGTCTCGGTTGGGACTGCTTCGCTAATATGGTCGACCCACTGAACGAGGAAGATGAAAACACGGCACAGTTCGGGCATACGGTAGAGCTGCTGGATGTTGAGCCACTGTCCAGCAGTACCCGCAATGCGCAACTAATTCGTGACGCCGTCATGGCCAGGCCGATAGCGGCGGATGAAAACCGCTTGGTACTCATGGGTTACTCCAAGGGTACGCCGGATATTCTGGAAGCCATTGTTAGCTATCCGGAACTTGAGGCGCGAGTCGCAGCGGTAGTCAGCGTCGCGGGTGCCGTCGGCGGCTCGCCGCTGGCCAATAATGCAACGCAGGGGCAGGCTAATATCCTGGCTCTGTTCCCGGATGATGAGTGTCTTAAGGGAGACGAGGGCGCCGTGGAAAGCCTGAGAACGCCAGTTCGCAAAAGGTGGTTAGCTACCCACACGCTGCCGGAAACGACTCGATTCTATTCGTTGATCACTTACCCGTCTCCCGAACGGATTTCCAGCGGGTTAAAATCAACGTACAAAAAACTCAGCCAGATTGATCCGCGCAACGACAGTCAGGTTATTTTCTATGACCAGATTATTCCGGGTAGCGTGGTCATGGGATTTGTAAATGCCGATCATTGGGCTGTTGCGGTGCCAATCAGTCGCCGCAGCGCGTTGTTGTCATCGACACTGGTGAACAAGAACGATTTCCCTCAAGAAGTACTGCTGGAGGCTGTCATCCGGTTTGTCGAGGAGGACCTGGATAACGTAGCGAGTGATATTACTCATCGTTCAATCCGATAGCTTAGGTCTACGCCGCTTTCCTTCTGACCGGATGTAGCCGTTACGCCGAAGCCGCGATTGAGATCGTAGCGAACTCGGATCACGTTCTCCGTTTCGAATAGCCCGAGACCGTAGCTGACGAATATCCGCGGCGCGATGTAAGTGCCGAAATCGATGGCGCCTAATCCTTGCTCGAAGTCGAAGTCACTACCGGTGACAAGCAGCGTAAGGGCGCGCTCTTCAGTAGTTCCCGGTCGCGTATATGGCCCTACTGATAGTTGCTTCAGGTTGCCTTCCACAAGCACGCCCGCCGTCTTAACCTGTGCATTTCCGTAGATTTCACGTTCGGCACGGATCCGGACAAAGGGATTGTCGGCCGGGATTTTCGGGAAGCGCAATCCACCGTCGGTGATTTCAAGTACCTGACCGAAAACCTGAATAGAACCAGTCAGATCGTAGCGACCGTCCGCAATCGGGATCAAATCTTCTTCCCAGGTAAAGATCGTGTTGCCGGTTATTTCGGCGGTCGCGGGTCCGAGGTCTATCAAGACGTCATCACCGAACGCCACCCCGATTGAACCCGCAATCCAGGCCTCCTGCTCGCCGGCTTGACTCACGGAGTCGTCCGGCAGTTCGCCGGCAATAATGACAACATCCTCGCTCTCGGTTTGGCTCGCGATAGTGAGGTTCGTGGGGTTTACGCGCGCATGCGGAATAAGGATCTGACCGTCCAGTACCAGCTTCTTGTAGTCGTAACCGACCCGGACATCGAGATCGGCGCGCGCCGTAATGTTGGGAACGTCGATTAGCGTCATGTTATCGCCGCGCAGTTCGAGTTCGAATCCCGTTGCACCTGTGGTCGCATAGTCCGCCCGCGTAACGATCTCGCCGCGGCCTTCGCCCGCCCGAAAATTGCCGCTGAGTTCCATCTGGCCATCGTCGTAAAGCAGACTCGTGAGGTTAATCTCG
>CAYWYT010000316.1:0-3203 GCA_964462665.1 uncultured Woeseiaceae bacterium
TGATTTCGGGCGCTCGGTAAAACACTGGCCTGAATTTGACGACTCTGCCGCAAGCCTGAAGTATCTGCGCCAACATTATCTGATGGCGACTGTCACCAATTGCGATCGCATCAGTTACATGGGCAGTAATGCTCGTCTCGAGATCGAATGGGACGGTATCTATACCGCACAGGACATCGGCTGCTATAAACCGAATTTGCGCAATTTTGATTACCTGTTCGAACGTGCACGTCATGATCTGGGCGTTTTGCCGCATGAGATTCTGCACGTTGCGCAATCTTTGACGCATGACATGGTACCTGCCACGCAAATGGGCATGACCAAGGTCTGGATTAATCGGCGACATAATGTGGAAGGCCTCGGTGCAACCGCGCCGCCGCATGGTGACTACACGATCGAATACGAGTTCAACAGCATGGCCGATTTTGTAGAAGCACATCGTACGGAACTGGCCTAGTCGTCATGGGTTCGCCATCGTCCTGTCGCGCGATGCGATTTATACGCAGTCGATGCGCGGCGCTGTTGATTTGCCTGCTTTCTGCGGGCCTCACTCTTGCTGCCGATGCCCTGTTGACCGATATGGCATTGGTAAACGCGTTACGCGGTGGCGGTTTCAGTCTTTATTTTCGGCATGTGACAACCGATTGGTCGCAAACGGATGATCTTCGCAAGCGGGATGACTGGCTTTCCTGTGATTCCTAGCGAATGCGTCAATTGTCAGCCGAGGGCCGCCAGGATGCGCAGGCAATCGGAATGGCCATGCGTCGCCTCAATATACCAGGGTGCCGGGCCGATGACTGCGGACGCTGGAGTAAGGCGTCATTACTTTGGATTTATTCTTTCAGCTGTGACCGGGGATAGTAGCGCTCTAAGCTGAACAGGCGAATTGAAGTCGTCTGTCCACGTACCGTGGCTTCACCGATCTGAATCAGCCCGGCGTTGTTGATTTGCGTCGCCGTCGATTCGGATACCAGCAGGCGACTGCCATGTTCCTTGTTGAGCGCTTCGAGACGCGCCGCCAGGTTTACTGCATCGCCGTGAACCGTGTAGTTGAGACGACCTTTCGCGCCGATCGCCCCGGCAACTACTTCGCCGGAATTGATGCCGATGCGAATGTTGATGTCTATCTCGTCATAGCGAGTGGTGAGCACTTCATCGAGCATTTCACAAGCCGCTGCAAGTGCATTGGCGGCATGCTCGGGATCAGTAATTGGAACGTTGAAAGTAGCCAGAATAGCGTCACCCTGAAACTGTGTTACCACCCCGCTGTGGCGTTCGAGAATATCAACCATGGCTGAAAAGTAAGCGTTCAAAACGTCGACGATCTTGACCGGCCCGAGTGTCTCGGTTAGACGGGTAAAGCCTTCAATATCGCAGAACAGGATGGTGGCCTCGGTTTGCTGCACCGGGATATCACCGCCACCGCTGAGCAGTGAGCTGGCCACTTTCTCCGGCACGAAACGGCCCAGGGTTTCGCGAATCAACTCGCGCTCGCGCAACCCGCTGACCATGTTGTTGAACGCATGTCCAGCCTCGTCGAGCTCGCGAACTCGACTATTGCCCAGCGCCTCGATTGAATCCAGGTTGCCGGCGCCGACCGCATCGGCGGCGCGTGCAATCGCTTTGATCGGAACGCTCACCTTACGCCCGATGATGATTGCAGCAATGATCGCAAGCACCAGAACGAGCACTCCTGCGGTCAGCGCTTGCAGCAGGTTTTTCATTTGATCACCTGACTGCAGGCTGGTATCCATGTGGACGCCGATGGTCCATGGGGCCGGACCGAAGTGATTGATGTCGCGATACAGATACAGGTAATAGCGATCACCCCAGAAGATGCCGCTGGCTTTGGTATTGGAAAGCGCCTGCGAGATGAAATCGGCCTCCTCGTCGGGTGTCCAGATGCGGTTCAACACCAGATCGCCCAGTTCATCGAGTTTCGCCAGGGGCTGTTGCAGATTGCCTGCGCTGATCAAGGGATGTGCCAGTACGTAATCGTGGTCATAAAGCACAAAGGGGGTTACGCCGGTGTCGGTAGACTTGCGTACCAGAAAAGAAGAGAGTTCCTCGACGGTGACGATTTGCGCAAACACGCCGATAAACTCGCCGTTAGCATTGTGCAGAGGAACATCATGCAACAAGGTTGCTGAATCCACCGTGGCGGTGAAAATCGGTGCTCGCCAGTTACCCGAGCTGGCGCTTCTTACCTCTTCAATGTAGCTTCGAATCTCCGGCCTGTGTGACCAGTCCTCGTCAATAGGGTCTTGTGCATCGCTATACCAGCGACGACTGTGCCCATCAGCTGAAATTACCGCAATCGCAGCCACCTGAGGTGTCGCGGAAAGCACTCCGGAAAAATAGTCATCGCGTGCGGCGAGGTTGGTAATGTCAGTAATCTCAGCTGCAACCGAGCGCGCCTGGTCGCGAACCGGGCGCAGTCGGTTTTCGAGGTTCGACTCCATTGTGTCGATCATCGATTGTGACTGACCGGCCCAGAGCTGGCGGGTCGTCTCCGCCGCCTGATTGAACCCGAGATAGAGCACGATGCCGACACTCAGGGCCAGCAACGCACTGGTGCCGAACACCGTGATCGCAGTGATCGGAATACGATACCGTTCGGACATCGTGTAGTGGAACCCCTGAAAGTTAGCAATAGACGCTAACTTAAAACTTGTCAGGGTGGCAGGTCAAGGGGTGAAGAGCTCTACTGGCAGATCACGGCCACTCAATTGACGCGCCAGTAATTCAGCGCGTCTTTTTTCCTGTTCGATATTGGCCAGTTTTACGTGCCCGAAGCCGCGCATTTGCAGGGGTTCGAGGACAAGATGCGCAGTTTCGAGGAGGTGGTGGAGTGCTATACGGTAACCGGATTCGCGGATTACTTCCTCAAAATCATCACCCGCGACATCAAGCATAATGACCGATTTCTGCGCCGCCAGCTGATTCAGATTCCCGCGGTTCGCGATATCAATTCGAATGTTGTGGTGATGAAAATCAAGTACAGCAACGAATTGCCGCTGAATTCACCGCTTTAATGGCTGTCGCCTGCTTAATTTGGTCCAATTTTTCTTGCAGATTGAAACACTTGAGGGCTTAATACGGCCTTTCACCCACTGAAGTGGTAGCTTCGCTAGATGATCAGGAAGATTTTGGTAGCGACCGATGCATCAACGGCATCAAGTCGCGCGGTCAGTTTTGCAGCA
>CAYWYT010000317.1:0-3176 GCA_964462665.1 uncultured Woeseiaceae bacterium
AAGTTCGCTTACTTGCAGTATTCCTGCTCCTGGTTACCACTCTCAGCAACGCCCAGCAGCCGCGACCGGTTCCAGCACCGCCGATTATCGGCGCGACCAGCTATCTGGTTATCGATAGCAGGACGGGACATGAGCTCGCATCTCTAGATCCCGACAACGCGGTACCGCCCGCCAGCCTTACCAAATTGATGACGGCGTACGTCGTATTCAATGCGCTTCAATCGGAGCAGATCAGCCTGCAAGACGAAGTGACGATTAGCGAAAAGGCCTGGCGTACTCAGGGCTCAAGAATGTTCATTGAAGTTGGCAAACGGGTGACGGTCGAGGATTTGCTGCTCGGCATGATCGTTCAGTCGGGCAACGACGCCAGCGTCGCATTGGCGGAGTTTGTCGCCGGTTCCGAAGCGGTGTTTGCTGAAATGATGAATCAACAGGCGGCTGCGCTTGGTATGCACTCCAGTCACTTCATGAATTCGACCGGACTGCCCGGTGATGAGCACTACTCAAGCGCTCGCGATCTATCAACACTGGCAAGAGGAATCATTGAACAGTTTCCTGAGTACTATCGCTGGTATTCGGTAAAGGAATTTACCTTTAATGAAATCACGCAACCCAACCGCAATAATTTGCTGTGGCGCGATGATTCTGTTGATGGCATGAAAACAGGCTTCACCGACGCTGCCGGATATTGCCTGGTCGCTTCCGCTCAGCGCGATGACATGCGAATTATTTCAGTCGTGCTCGGCACGTCGAGCGCCAAAGCTCGCGTTGACGGTAGCCAGGCATTGATCAATTACGGATTCCGGTTTTTCGAAACACGACTGCTGTATCAGGCAGACGTCGAGATTACGAAGACGCGCGTCTGGAAGTCGGCTAATGAATATAGCTCATTGGGCGTTCTCGACGATTTGTACATCACAGTGCCGCGGGGATCCTATGACTCGCTCGTGTCCACACTGAATATTCCGGCCGTCATCGAAGCGCCGGTCGCGCAGAGTCAGCCTCTGGCTGAGATAAGTATCAATCTTGGTGACGAGGAACTGATGAAGGCGCCGTTGCGTGCACTCAGCGACAATCCATCGGGCTCATTTTGGCAACGCACCACGGATGGTGTCAGTCTCTGGTTTGAGTAAGTTGTCGTGAACGACGAAACCCTGCTCGAATTTCCCTGCGATTTTCCAATCAAGATCATGGGGCGCGAATCAGCCGAATTTCTCGCACTGGCACGAGAACTGGTCGAGAAACATACCGGCCCGCTCGTGGATGAGGCTATCGTAAGTTCGTTGAGTCGTAATGGTGCGTTCGTCTCGGTAACTGTCACTGTAGTAGCGCAAAGTCAGCAGCAGCTTGATGATATCTACCGTGAAGTAACATCGCATGTCGAAATATTGATGGCGTTATGAGTGAGATCGCGATTCGCAATCTCGGCTTGCAAACCTACGAGCCAGTCTGGCGCGCGATGCAGCAATTCACGGACACGCGCGACGAGACCAGCCGCGACGAAATATGGTTTTGCCAGCACGAACCCGTATTCACACTGGGGCTAAATACGGCACCGGAACATTTGCTCGCCACAGGCGATATCCCGGTAGTGCAGATTGATCGCGGCGGCCAGGTGACTTACCACGGGCCAGGACAGCTAATGATCTATCCATTGATCGATATTCGGCGCGCCGACATCGGCGTGCGCGATCTGGTCACAGCTCTCGAGCAAAGCGTCGTTGATCTCGCCGCGGAATTCGACATCGCGGCGGCTAGTCGTTGCGACGCTCCTGGCGTCTACGTCGAAGGAGTGAAGCTTGCCAGCGTAGGCCTGCGCATTCGACGTGGCGCCAGCTTTCACGGTATGGCGCTAAACGTTAATGTCGATCTCGAACCTTTTTCGAGAATTAATCCCTGCGGATTCCAAGATCTCGAAGTGACTGACTTGAACCGACTCGGTGCAGAAAGCGACCTGGATGTTGTGCGTGATCGTTTGCTACCGCACTTGCTGCGCCACCTAAAGCTCGATAACTCCAGCTTAGTCGCTGTTGAGGGCTTCTAGCCTCTCGATCGTCCCGACGTCAACCCAGGTCCCTGCGTACTCGCTCGCGGCCATTTGATTGGCATCCGCAGCTGCGCGCAGCATCGGCGCTACCGAAAATCGGCCCGCATCGCAGTTTGCGAAAAATTCCGGGCGGTAGATAGCGACACCACTAAACGTCAGCTCCGGCTGTTTGCCGTTGCGCAAACGGCCGCCGACAATATCGAAATCGCCGTGCGCCTTGTGTGTTGGCGTCGGTACCAGAATCAATTTCCCCAGGGTCTGCTCGTCGAAATCCGCATCAGGCAGCGGCATGTCCGTGAAAATATCGGCATTGACCACCAGAAACGGCTCACTTCCGAGCATCGGCAATGCACGATGAATGCCGCCGCCGGTTTCCAGAATGCCGTCGTCTTCCGGACTGTAAATGACGTTCAGCCCATAGTCAGCGCCCGAGCCAACGCGCGCGGCGAGTTGCTCGCCGAGCCAGCCAAGATTGATAACCACTGTTTCAACGCCGGCAGCTTTCATTGCCAGCAAGTGCCGCTCCAGTAAGCTTTGTCCGTGCACTTCGACTAGTGCTTTAGGTACGGAATCGCTCAGCGGACGAAGGCGTTCTCCACGACCTGCTGCGAGAATCATCGCTATCACGGAGTGCTTTCCAGTGCAGGCAGACAATGCTTATTGATCAGACTGATCAAGAATTCGAGTTCGCGATGATGCGGTCCCAGTTCAACAATGTATTGCAGTGTTCTCGGTATGTCTGCCATGTATCCGGGCTTACCATCACGGTGATTCAGGCGCGCGAAAATTCCGCCGGCCTTTAAGTGCCGCTGCACGCCCATCAGCTCGAAGTGCCGCATGAAAGTATCTGCATCGGAATGTTGCCGTGCTTCGTCATCAAGCCGCGCATAAAAGCTGAGCGCCCAATCACGTACTTGCTGCGCGGGCCAGCGCACGTAACAATCCTTTAACAAGGATGCCAGGTCATAGGTATACGGACCTTCTACCGCATCCTGAAAGTCGAGGATTCCCGGATTGTCGTGTTCGGTTCGCATCAGATTGCGCGAGTGATAGTCGCGATGCACAAATACCTGAGGTTGATCGAGCGCGTTTGCCACCAGCAGGTCACACACACGCTGCCACTGCTCCT
>CAYWYT010000318.1:0-3172 GCA_964462665.1 uncultured Woeseiaceae bacterium
GCGGTTGTGGCAGGCGACTGTTTTTAACTAAGTATTCCACACGCCTTTTCTTTTTGGCAGCAGCCTCTGCACGAACGATCTCTCGGATAAACTCATAATACCCCGGGTTATCTTTTCCTGCTTTATCCACCATCTGCTGATACTCTTTTTCCAGTACCTTCAGCCCCAGGTATTGGCAGTTTTCGGCGAACTCCTGTATTTGCTGCTGGGTATTGTTCTTGATCCTATTGCTCATGACTGTTATTGTTTCTGGGTTTGATAGATAACTTGGAGCTGTAGCGAGGTTCGGAGTTGTTTACCAAAAACCCTTCGATGGTGCCCGCATCAAAGACCTTATATCGCTGTGCACGGTCTATAGCCATTAGGATATCATCAACGTGGTAGTTTACCTTCAAAGCCAGTAGTCTTCTCAGGTGATACCCCCACGAAGAGGGATTGTGGCGCATAACCTGCTGGATAAATGCCTCCATCACATCTGGGGCAAAGCTTTTAAGACGCACGATCACATCAGCTATAGGCACACTGTTCCTTTTTGATGTCTTCTTTGGCTTTCCCACATAACGTTCTTTCTGGTCCTTTTCAGCCAGTGGATGAGTGACAACCTTCTCGCTCGAAGGTGAGTACACCTCCAGGTATTCCTCTGTGATGCGCACTACACACACCTCGTGCATGTACTGCTGCGGAACCACATACTGGTACCCTTTCCACTGCACACAAGACTCCTGGTTGACTGTCAGGTGGGTCACATGCGAAGTATCAAAGTGATGGGTGGGAAGTACCTGTAGATAGACAAGCTCCTCTTTATACATATCAATGGGCCTTTTTCGGGTGGTGCCATGGATGCGCTGGTCATTAATCTTCTGTAGCCACTCGCGAAGCTGCCTGCGCAGATCCTCACGATCCCTGAACTGACGGCCCTTTAAAAAGCTCCGCTCGAAGTAATAAAACGGCCTCTCGATTTTCAAGTTTTCGGTGGGTTTGCCAGGAGTGATGGTCAGCGGTCGGAACCTATAGTGGGTAGCGAACTCCAGATACTTGCGGTTATAGACCGGCTTACCCATCTCCCAACGGTCCACGCAGGCTTTCTGATTGTCACTCTTGATCTCAAGGGGCACCCCGTCCAGGTAGATAAAGGCTGCGATCAGTTCACGAAAAAGGGTCCGTTGAGTCTTGTCCTCCACAATATCCATATATTGCCGCCGTGAGTAAGACAATATATAACTGAACAAAGTAACCTTCTCGGTTTTGCCCGTAGAGGTGAACTTAATATTGTAATCACTCCAGTCATGAGCTGCCCGCTGACCCGGGGGCGTTTCCACCATCATAATGGGCGTTTTTGATACCACCGCTTGAACCTTTTTCAGATGGTAACGCAATATGGTGATCTCACCCTCAAAGCCCTTTTCCCGGATTAGCTCATAGATTCGTTGGCCCGTGATATCAGGGTATTTGGTCAGTAACTCACCAATATACTTTTTGTAGGGATCTAGTTTGCTGGGACGCTGTTTTTTGGTCCGGATTCTTGCTCCGGGGGTGGTATCTCGTAAAACCGATTTTGATACCAGCACCCTGCGGATACGTTTGCGTGATACACGTAGCTCCCGGTGGATCTTGCGGATCGACCAACCTTTGGTGTGGTAAAGGGTTACAATCAGGTTCTCTAACTGTTCATCTTTCATCTTGTTGATTTGTTTCTTGGTTTTGTATTTGGAGTATTCGCTCTCTCAGACTTGAAGCACCATCTGTAAGAAGCTCTAAGCCATAAGTAGGGATGGTGGCCTCGGTGGATTGTAAGTCATTTACTCTTGGATCATCCAAAAGCCTTAGAAGATGCTGCATCGACTCTACAACGCCATCTATCCCACAAAGAAGATCGTTGCCATAGCTGCTCAACTCAGAGTAATATCGCTCCGAAGGGGCCCACTTAACTCGTTTGGCAAGAACACGCTCCGGATAACGCAGTATAAGCTCCTGTGCTTTATCATCTTCGGCTGCCAAATACCCATCTACGATCCTGTCAGTCTCTCGGCTGCTTAGATTGTAAGTACGGATCACCTGGGCTATAGATATCTGGTTGCCACGCGGCAACCGCATCAACGCGCGACCATGGCTGCTACTTATTGTGCCCATACGGATCTCAGTACCGATTTCCTCATCAAGCCTTCCTATCAGCGATAAGCGGCGACTCACCCATGATCGGCTACGTCCTGTCTGACGGGCAAGAGCACGCTGATCCACATCATGGGTTGTCATAAGATCCTGTAATACCAGCGCCTCCTCATAGGCCTCCATCGACCGGGTGGACCAGTTGTAGCTTAACATTAGCACCTTAGCCTGCTCTTCATCAACCTCTAGCAAGCGGCACTGTAACCGGTCCATGAGCAATGCATCACAGGCATACACCCTTTTGAACCCATCTATAAGCTGCAAACCACCTTCATGAACCCTGGCAACAACCGGTTGTAACTGCCCATGTATATGCATCGACTTCTCAACCTGATGGACCCGGCTCGCGTTTATGATACGCATCCCTGCCAATGACAAGTCAAAATCACCTATTCCTATGTCCTTGATTTGGTCTCCCACCAGAACCTTTTTTGCTCCCGGTAAATGTAAATGTGTGTGATTCCTTATGCAATCGAGTTCCTATTTACAATCAAATCCGTTTTTCCCCTAATATCCCTCCCGGGCCCTTTGGATTACTGCCTTTCAGGCTGTACGCGTTCCTATTTACAATCTTTGTTTCTTTTACCTTAAATAGCGCGTAGAACCCGTCAATACTAGGCTGCAGAGTTAACGCGTTCCTATTTACAATCAACTCTTTTTTTACTTTTGATAGAAGATAGGATCCATCATCGCGGGGTTGGAGAACCAATGCGTTTGTTTTTACTACAAGAGACCTGGGTTCCTTTTTTCGTTTCTTGTTCCGATCCCTTTGTTGGATACGATTTTGATCTACATAGTCAGGATGAGTGGTGCGATACTCTCGCTGATACTCGTGGGCAGGTCGATTTCTTCGCCACGCATCTTGTGCGAGTAAACTCTTCTTTTTGAACTTCTTACTTCGCTTGTATTCCCGGCTTTTCCAGGTTCGTATCCTGGCTTGCTGACATGCTTTCGCAGAACAATAATTCTGTTTCTTCTTTAGGCGGTGGTTACCTGTGGCAGTCTG
>CAYWYT010000319.1:0-3170 GCA_964462665.1 uncultured Woeseiaceae bacterium
TTACGGGGTACGACATGTCTACTCCAGCGTTTAATTATTATTTGACCGCTTTTATACTTACGGAGCGGTTTCAATACGCTTTTTTTGAGCGACTACCTCCTGTAGTCCCGGTCCTCTAAGCCGGCAAATCCCTTCTTACTCTGTGGTCTTTCAACTACCTGCGTACGATTCTTATAACAGACATTCGAAGAGTCGCGCAAGTCAGCCCGTACTCATGTCTACGATTTAGTGATCTCTATGCTCCAGTTTTCATCGCCAAGCTCCTTCTCCGAAATGAACAGAGAATCGGTCTGACCGACCGACCATTCGACGGCCAGAGTCTCTGACATCACGTAGTCGCAATGCGTTGCCAGTGCTTTTTCGATAGCAGCTGACCCTGAGACACCCAAGATTATGCGGTCGGCTACCTCGAGACCCGCTTGCTTTCTCGCATCCTGCACAGAACGCACGATTTCACGAGCCATGCCTTCATCGATCAGCTCATCGCTAAGGGAGGTATCCAATGCAGCCAGATAACCAACATCTTCGGCGCAGGCATAGCCTTCTGCTGAACTCGTTTCGATCAGCATATCCTCACCTGTCAGGGTGACTTCACCACCGGGGAACGCAAGCGTGAACGTCTCGCCACGCGCGACCGCGCCGGCGATAGCGGTGCCATCTGCTTCTTCCAGCGCCTTGCGAATCGCAGGCAAGTTCTTGCCATGCCCCTCTTTGCCAAGCTTCGGCAAATTCGGCTTGATTCGATAATTGACGATGTCCGCATCTCTGGCGATGAATTCAACATCTTTGATGTTCAACTCCTCCAGGACCTGGTCCTGATGCGCTACCAGTGCCCGCGCCGCCTGATCGTTAGGAGCACGCACCAGCAATCGCGACAATGGCTGCCGCGTTCGCACGCCCGACTCGCTACGCGCTTCTCGCCCCAGCCCGACTATTTTTTGTACTACGTCGATCTCGAACAACAGTTCGTCATTCTTCCAGGTCGGGTCGGCCACTGGCCAATCTGCCATGTGAACACTTTCGGGCGCGTCTGCATCGTTACCACGCACGAGATTCTGATAGACGTTCTCAGCAAGAAACGGTACGAATGGAGCCATCATTTTATTTGCAGCAACCAGACATTCGTACAAGGTTAAGTACGCGGCACGCTTGTCTTGCGGATCCGTCGATTTCCAGAATCGGCGACGATTACGGCGCACATACCAGTTGCTCAACTGATCTACGAATGCTTCGATCGCCTCGCCCGCCGTCTTCGCATCATAATCGTCCAGAGCTTCGGTCGCGGTCGTAATCGTTTGATGTGTCAGCGCAAGCGCCCAGCGGTCGATTTCTGGTCGATCCTCAACGGCAATGTGTTGACTCAGATCAACGTCATCGATGCGCGCGTACAAGACAAAGAAACTGTAGGTATTCCAGAAGGTGTTGATAAACGAACTGGCGACATCAGCGACAATCTCAACCGAGATACGCTTTGGAACATCGGGCGACAGCCGCGCCAGGAAATACCAGCGCAAAGCATCCGCTCCAACCGAATCGAACACGTCGTATGGATTGATGATATTGCCAACCGACTTCGACATTTTCTTGCCGTCTTTGTCGACAATCAGGTTCAGACAAATACAATTTTTGAAAGCAACGCTATCGGATACCAGCGTCGAAATAGCATGCTGCGAATAGAACCAGCCGCGCGTTTGATCGATCGCCTCGCAAATGAAATCCGCTGGAGAATGTTCTTCGAAAACATCCTTATTCTCAAACGGATAATGCCACTGAGCATACTGCATCGCGCCGGAATCGAACCAACAGTCGATGACTTCCGGCACGCGTTGCCAGGTCTTGCCGTCTTTCTCGAATGTGATCTCATCAATCGCCGGGCGATGCAGATCAAGTTCGCTTAGCGACTGGCCCGAGAGCTCTTCGAGCTCTGCCACAGAGCCAAGCATGTGGTACTCACCCTCACCGTCAGTCCAGACCGGAAGTGGAGTGCCCCAGAAACGTTCACGTGACAGTGCCCAGTCAACGTTATTTTCCAGCCACTTGCCAAAGCGACCATCGCGAATATGCTCAGGCACCCACTTGATCGTTTTGTTGAGCTCGGTCATGCGATCACGAAACCTGGAGGTACGGATATACCAGGCATGCTTCGCGTAATAGATGATCGGATCGCCGGTACGCCAGCCGAACGGGTAATTATGTTTGTAGCGCTCCGAGCGGAACATGATGCCGCGTTCTTTGAGGATACGGATAAGTGGCTTGTCCGCGTCTTTGAAGAACATGCCAGCAACGGGCTCGACCTCGTCAACGAAATGGCCGCCGAGATCAACGCCGTGCACGACTGGCAGATCATTGGCCTGACCAAGCGCCAGATCATCTACGCCGTAAGCAGGCGCCGTGTGCACAATACCGGTGCCATCTTCGGTGCTGACGAAGTCAGCAGCGAAGACCTGAAACGCATTCTCTGAATCCACTTCGAGATAGTCGAACAAACGCTCGTAGCGCATGCCGACAAGCTCGCTGCCTTTTACGGTCTTGCTCACTGAGTGCTCGAGGTCACGCATCACCGCATCGCGCAATGCCTCGGCAACGATCAGTGTCTCGCGTTTGTCATCGACAACTACTTCGCAGTAGCTGTAATCAATATCCTCGCCAACCGCAAGCGCCAGATTCGACGGCAGTGTCCAGGGTGTTGTGGTCCAGACCAGGAACGAAGTGTTGTCTTCGCCGGCGATCTTGAAGCGGATCGTTATGGACGGGTCTTCAACCTCTTTGTAGCCTTGCGCCAGCTCATGCGATGACAAGGTCGCACCGATACGCGGGTCGTATGGCACGACTTTATAGCCGCGATAGACGAGGTCTTTGTCCCAGATATTCTTGAGCAGGCTCCAGACAGATTCGATATAAGTGTTATCGAGCGTGTAGTACGCCTCATCGAGATTGACCCAGAACCCCATGCGCTCGGTCATTTTCTCCCAGTCGCCGATATAGCGCATGACAGATTCGCGACAGCGTTTCGTGAATTCGGCAACACCTATTTTTTCTTCGATCTCTTTCTTGTCGAAGATGCCTAATTCTTTTTCGATCTCATGTTCCACGGGCAAACCGTGCGTATCCCAGCCAGCTTTGCGCGGCGCATAGTAACCACGCATCGTCTTGTAGCGCGGAAAGATGTC
>CAYWYT010000320.1:0-3133 GCA_964462665.1 uncultured Woeseiaceae bacterium
GTTCTCATCAGTAGTTATACAAGGTATAGGTCCACACCGGTGCCGGGATAATCCGGTTGATGTACTGGTCGACCCATTGATTGACTTCGTCGATCGAGGTTCGCGACACGTAAATGATGTCCCGTGGCGCCAACAGTAAATCAGCATTGGGATCGTTCAGTGGAAGATTGAAATTCAGTAGCTTTGCATAGCGCTCGCCATCCATGTGGCGAATGACGACGATGTCTTCAAGGTTGGCGCTGCGCTTGTCAAAGCCGCCTGTCGCCATTACCGCCTCCAGCGCAGTCATCTGATCCGTGAGTTCGATGAAGCCCGGATTCGTGACCTCACCACCGATATAAGCCCGACGGTTGCCGAAGGAACGTACGACCGTCGTTATCTGCGGTTCCTTAATCTTGTCGGCGTAGATTTCACGTAGATGTACATCCATATCCGAGACCGTCATTCCGCTGACGTCGATGTGTCCAACAAGTTCCAGCGAGATTTTGCCATCCGGCCGGATTTGTTGCTCGACGTCGAGTTCAGGCCAGTACAGAAATTCGATCGATATAACGTCACCCGGCGTCAGGTAGACCGGTGGACGGATCTCCGTTTCGGGAAAATCCTTGGTTACAACTTCTTCGGGTCCGCCGCCGAAGTTGGGGCCTGCGACGCAGCCGCTTGTCAGCACGCCCAAAACGACGAGCAGCGCCCTTGAAGAGGCGCTGCTAATTGTAGAAATGCTCTTATTGAACCTTTGGCTGCTGTTTTCCATGACCCTTGCTTATTCTCGCCGGCAAGATCTTGCCAGCTCTTCTTTGGGTTGCGTCAACCTTATGTTAAGTATATATCAATCAACAGTTTATGTTAAAAACCTAATGTTTTCTGGCCTTAGACAAGTGCAAAGTTATTGATTGTTCTATAATTTTTCAAAAGCTACTTAAGACTTTACCTTAGCAAAGTGCGCTAACTCGTTAAACGGTAGCTCGGGCAGCGAGGAGGGACGTGGTCGATTGCGGTATTCGTCGGCGGCTACAGCAGTTATGGTTGCGACATGTCAATCGCCAGGACAGACCATTGATCCAGAATGCCAGACGAATTATCGCGAAAACGATCGGGAAACCCTGGGATACCTACGCGCTGCAGTTGCTGAACCTCGAGCGTGCCGATGCCCTGCCATGGACGAGTTCTGCTCCAAGACCGGGGCTGGTGTGTTGCCTGATCAACGACATCCGGATCAATCGTTGACGCACGATTATCGAGTTTGGTAGCGGCGTCTCCTCTTTGGTGGTTGCAAGCGCTCTCGATCCACGGACACAGCGACTAATTTCGTTCGAGCACGACGAGGACTGGGCCAACCATGTATCCGAGCAATTGGACCGACTCGACCTCGCGGATCGGTGCCAGGTCGTGCACGCGCCACTTAAATCCTGCGACCTGTCCATCGAAAGTTCGCCGTGGTACGACATCGATGTCGTCATTTGCGATGGACCTCCGGCATACTCCCGCGATACCCGAATGGCTCGGTACCCTGCGATGCCCGCATTGCAGAGCGCGTTGGCAAACAGATACTCCGTGTATCTTGACGACATAGATCGCAGCAGTGAACGTAAGATAGCCAAGCGCTGGTCCAACCTGCTACAGATTCCCTTCAGTTACCAATTGTTGCGCGGCTCGTTTGCTGTCGGAATCAAGGGGGCGCATTACAACTCGTTGATTTGAGAATGAACTGAGTTGCGAAGCTGCCAATTGTCTGCTGGATATAATAGTGAATTGAACGCCCGCATTTGAGAAAAGCGATCTATTGGGCGCCATAGTTGCCCATTAAGCCACAGTGCGCTAAATCAGGCGGACGCGTGTGAGCACTGTAGGAACAGCACATATCACGCCCCCGTTACCAACAACTAAGAGCCCGGTCTTGTACCGGGCTTTTCTGTGCCTGCTGTCAGCGCATTCGATGTTGGCTTTACGCCCAAAAGCAGACATTGGGGTAGTATCGGGTAAATGATTGCTTGTGACCCAAAGCGGACATTGCTCGTTTGCGTAAACTTCGCCCAAATTCACATTGGTGGTTGATTATGAAACCTATGCTATTGCTTGTCGTCGGCGCACTCGTGTTACTCGGTTGCTCAAATGACGCTCCTTCAAACCTTGCTGTTTCAACGGATTATCTAGACAACAGTGGGCGCACCGACGTGTTAAGTGGCGGTGTAAGGATGATCCCGGTGGAAACACCAAAGGGTACCTTTCGAGTTTGGACGAAGCGTATTGGCAATAACCCGACCATTAAAGTTCTGCTCCTTCACGGCGGACCAGGTATCACCCACGAATATTTGGAGGCGTTTGATAGCTACTTCCCCGCAGCATCAATCGAGTACTACTACTACGACCAACTCGGATCCTACTACAGCGATCAACCCGAAGAGCCGGAGTTGTGGGACTTGCCTCGTTTCGTTGAGGAAGTAGAGCAAGTGCGCCAGGCATTGGGATTAAGTGGCGACAATTTTTATCTTTATGGTCAGTCGTGGGGTGGAGTATTGGCTATCGAGTACGCGCTGAAATATCCGCAGCATCTCAAGGGATTGGTTATCTCCAACATGATGGCGAGTTTTCCGGCGTACAACGAATATGCAGAAACAGTGCTAATGCCTGCTATGGACCAGACAGTTCTGGCCGAGATCAAGGCATACGAGAAAGCCAAGGAATACGCAGACCCGAGATACATGGAGCTTTTGGTAGAGCACCATTACGTTGAGCATTTCTTGCGTATGCCGCCAGCAGAATGGCCGGATCCAGTGAATCGCGCCTTCAAGCACATGAATCGGAATGTCTACATTCCAATGCAAGGACCCAGCGAGCTTGGTGCCAGTGGCAAACTGGGGCAATGGGATCGGACAACCGACCTAGCCAGGATAAAGACGCCAACACTCGTCATTGGCGCTCAATATGACACCATGGATCCGAAGCATATGGAGTGGATGGCTGGCGAATTTACAAACAGTCGCTATCTCCACTGCCCCGATGGTAGCCATCTTGCTTTGTATGATGATCAAGTTGTTTACTTTGACGGTCTCATTAGATTTATTCGAGATGTGGACGCTGGTCGCTTTTGACAATTCCACGACTTATGACACTCGCAATCGCCGCTTTTGGC
>CAYWYT010000321.1:0-3104 GCA_964462665.1 uncultured Woeseiaceae bacterium
GCTGTGGATCTTGGGTGGTTTCGATGTCGCGTTTTATGTTGTCTTGTTGCCAATAACAATCGCTTCGATGCTCGGCAGCTACTTATTCTTCGCTCAGCACAGCTTCGAGCACATGCGAGTCTTGCCAACGGAGACATGGACAAGTCGTCGAGCGGCGCTGGAGTCTTCCAGCTACTTGAAGATGAGTAAAGTCATGCATTGGTTCACCGGAAACATTGGCTATCATCATGTCCATCACCTGAACGTACGTATCCCGTTCTACCGACTTCCCGAGGCGATGGCGGCGATTGAAGAGCTTCAATCGCCCGTGACAATAACGCTATCGCCAAAGGACATCTGGGCGAGCTTCCGATGTTGCCTGTGGGATGAGGGGCTGCAGCGAATGGTCTCGTATCGCGAATTCGCCAGAGCGGCGGTAGCCTGACTCCGAAACCCTCGCAGTGCGAGGCTACAAGCGCGCGTATTCAATCTTGATGCAGCGATCCATGACTACTTCAAGCCCCGCGTCTCGCGCTTTTTGTGCCGCTTCCTCGTGTACCAGGTCGAGCTGCATCCACACGACTTTGGCCTTGATGGTGATCGCGTCGTCGACCAGTGCTGGAATATGCTCGACTCTACGGAACAGGTCGACGATATCGACCGGCGTCGGTATTGAGGTCAGATCCGGATAGCATTTTTGCCCCAGAATCTCGTCGTAGCCAGGGTTTACCGGGATCACGTCGAAGCCGTGCTCAAGCAGATATTTGCCGACAACATTGCTCGGTCGCGAGCCGTTGTCGGAAAGACCAACTATCGCAACCCGTTTGTAGTCGGTGAGGATTCGCCGCAGCGTATTAATATCAGTCATAGTTGTTTGGCTCGTTCACGTAATTCGAATTTCTTGATCTTGCCGGTCGATGTTTTGGGTAGCTCGCCAAACACGACTTTTTTCGGCGCCTTGAAATGCGCCATGTTATCGCGGCAATAATCGATAATGTCCTTCTCGCTAACGGCAACGTTATCGTCACGCAGCGTGACGAACGCACAGGGCACCTCGCCCCATTTCTCATGCGGCATAGCGGCCACCGCCGCTTCCAGCACGGCGGGGTGGCGGTACAGTGCGCCTTCGACCTCGATGCTCGAAATATTTTCGCCGCCCGAGATAATCACATCTTTCGCGCGGTCCTTGATCTCGATGTAGCCATCGGGATGGCAAACCGCAAGGTCGCCTGAATGAAAGTAGCCGCCTGCAAACGCCTCAGCGGTGGCCGTCGGGTTCTTCAGATAACCTTTCATTACAACATTACCGCGAAACATGATCTCGCCAATTGTCACGCCATCTTTCGGCACCGGTTCTAGTGTTTCAGGATCTGCGACAACAAGTTCTTCCAGCATCGGGTAGCGCACACCCTGGCGCGCTTTCAGGCTCGCTTGCTCGCCGGGTGACAGTTGGTCCCATTCCTCGTGCCAGGCACAGACTACGGCCGGCCCGTACACTTCGGTCAGACCATAAGTGTGGGTGACGTTAAAATTAAGTTCGGCCATTGCCTCGAGAACCGCAGCGGGAGGTGCGGACCCCGCGGTCATGACGTTCACTGGCGTTTCTAATTTCTGCTTCAGTTCGTCGTCAGCATTGGCCATCAGGTTTAGCACTATCGGGGCGCCACATAAATGACTGACCTTGTGTTGCTTGATGGCGTTGAAAATATCGTCGGCGCGAGTAGCACGCAGGCATACGCTGGTGCCATTCAATGCGGCAATCGTCCACGGAAAACACCAGCCATTGCAGTGGAACATCGGCAGCGTCCACAGGTAGACAGGAAACGCCTGCATGTTCCAGGAAAGTATGTTGGACACCGCATTGAGATAGGCGCCTCGATGATGCGTGACCACGCCCTTCGGATCGCCAGTAGTGCCTGAGGTGTAGCCGAGCGCGATTGCCTGCCACTCGTCATGCGGTAACTCCCAGGCAAATTCGGGATCGCCGCTTGCCAGGAACTCTTCGTACTCCATCATGCCGACACAATCGCCACCGTCAAAAGAGGCATCAGCGACATCGATCACTAATGGTTGTTCGTCCAGCATGTCGAGCGCCGCGGTCACCGTCGCAGAAAATTCGGGATCAGTGAGCAGAATTTTCGCGCCGCTGTGTTTGAGCTGAAAAGCGATCGCATCGGCGTCGAGGCGAATGTTGAGACCATTGATAACGGCGCCCGCCATCGGAATCGCGAAATGTGCTTCATATATTGCCGGTACGTTAGGCAGCATTAGTGCCACCGTGTCATCGGCCGTAACCCCGTGTTGCCGCAACGCGGCGGCAAGCTGGCGACAGCGGCGATAGGTGTCGGACCAATTACGTCGCGTATCGTTGTAGATCAGCGCACAACGCTCCGGGTAAACCGATGCGGCGCGCTCGATGAAGGTCAGCGGCGATAGCGGCGAATAGTTGGCTGCGTTCTTGTCGAGATCAGTCGAATATTGGTGGCTAGACATGAGGCGACCTATTTTCCTGTCCATTCGGGGTCGCGCTTTTGAAAAAACGCATCGATGCCTTCACGCGCGTCATGCGAATCCATGTTGCAGGCCATGCGTTCGCTCGCGTAGGCATACGCGTCCGCCAGATCCATCGGCAGTTGCTTGTAGAACATATCTTTGCCGATCCTGATTGAGAGCGGCGGCTTAGCTGCAATTTTCACAGCGAGTGCGCGCGTCGCCGATTCAAGCTCGCCAGCCGCGACGACCTCATTGACCAAGCCGAACTGCTCTGCCTGTTGCGCATTAATAAAATCCCCGGTAAGCAGCAACTGCATCGCCTTCTTGCGTGACAAATTTCTACTCAAGGGTACTGCCGGGGTTGAGCAAAACACGCCAACATTAATGCCGGATACTGCGAATCGGGCATCATCAGCCGCCACTGCCAGATCGCAGCTTGCAACCAGCTGACAGCCAGCCGCCGTAGCAATACCATTCACCTGGGCGATGACTGGTTGCGGCAATTGGTTAATGCTCAACATCATTCGACCGCACTGGTCGAACAGTGTTTGGTGGAAGGCGCGGTCGTCGCTGGAACGCATTTCCTTTAAGTCATGCCCGGCAGAAAATGCCTTGCCGTTGGCGGCGATGAT
>CAYWYT010000322.1:0-3044 GCA_964462665.1 uncultured Woeseiaceae bacterium
AGCCATATCGATGCCTTCGACGTCACAGAACTCAGCGACGCACTATTTCAGTTTTGTCAAAGTGGACCGAGAAAGAGATATTACTGATAAAGGGCGTGCTGTGATCGTAAATCGCAGAAACCTGTATTCCGCCATCGACCTTCGATACTTTCACATCCCTATAATTGATCTGGCCAACACTCTCGACGTCAAAACGTCTTGAAATTGAACGACGTACTGTCGCCGCAGTCGCATCTTGCCCTTGAAATTCTGCGACTACACCGTCAACTACACCGACGATTTTCATGTAATTCAAATACACCGGGGTCAGTCGAATAGCGGCAAACGCAAAGACGCCTATGAACATCACCAGCAAAATGAGGCCGAGGGTGGTAATACCTGCCTGCCGATGCGGCGAATGCAGCGACAGGTGGCTATGTAGTTGTCTCATACCTTGCATAACACGGTACCGCGGGGGAGCGGTCTCCAAAGTCTATAGCTTTAGATTTAACGCAATTTTAAAGGGCTTTTCAGTGACTTGCACCACATTATTGGATCTTGTCGCCAATTCGTTCCCAGCGCGGCCAATTGAACCCGTCCATGTGCAGCCAAATTCTCACCGCCTCGCCCACCAGATGTGACTCAGGAATGTAATGAATAAAACGGCTGTCAGTACTATTGTCGCGATTATCACCCATCATGAAATAGTGGCCTTCCGGCACCTCGAACTCGCCGTCACCACGCACATGGGCTTCATTGAGGACCAGAATTTCATGTTCACGCGCGCCCAATTGCTCCATAAATCTGGGGTCACTGTTACTCGCGTGCGGGTGCGGTTCAAGTTCAATCACCTCACCATTGATAGTCAGCCGGTGGCGACGATAAACAATGACGTCGCCAGGCAAGCCAACCACTCTCTTGATGTAATTAATGCTGGGGTCAGACGGCAACCGAAATACGACGACGTCGCCACGCTCGGGCGAGCCAGTCTCAATGATCTTCGTTTCCGTAACAGGGAGCCGCAGACCATAGGCGAACTTCTGAACAAAGATGAAATCACCCTTCAACAGGGTCGGCATCATCGAGCCGGAAGGAATCCGAAACGGCTCGAACACAAATGAACGAATCACCAGCACGAACAACAGCACCGGGAAAAACGACCGCGAGTATTCAATCAGCGTTAACAGACCAATGGATACACCTTTTTTCTGGCTTGTACGCCAGACAAACTTTTCCATCGCCACGACGATGCCGGTGAGCAACGTCAGTACGGTAAGAATCAATGCCAGATTTATGCCCAAAACCTACTTCTCACTTGTCCACCTTAAGAACCGCAAGGAAAGCCTCCTGCGGAATTTCGACCGATCCTACCTGTTTCATCCGGCGCTTGCCGGCCTTTTGCTTCTCCAATAACTTGCGTTTTCGCGAGATATCGCCGCCGTAGCATTTGGCCGTTACATTCTTGCGCAATGCCTTGACCGAGCTGCGGGCAATAATATTACTGCCAACAGCGGCCTGTATCGCAACGTCGAACATCTGACGTGGAATTAGCTCTCTCATCTTCTCCACCAGATCGCGACCCCGTCTCTGTGCTTTATCGCGATGCACAATGATCGACAGAGCGTCGACACGCTCCTTGTTAATCAAGACGTCAAGCCGCACCAGGTTAGCAACCTCGAAGCGAGCGAAATGGTAGTCAAAAGACGCGAATCCCCGACTGACCGACTTGAGTCGGTCAAAGAAATCCAGCACGACTTCGGCCAGCGGAATTTCATACACGATGGAAACCTGGCTGCCCAGATAGCGAATCTGCTTTTGCATGCCGCGTTTCTCAATACACAATTTAATGACCGCCCCGACGTACTTGTCAGGGACCAGAATATTGGCGGTGATAATCGGCTCGCGAAGTTCAACGATTTCATTGACCGGCGGCAACTTGGAAGGATTGTCGACATGGACTAAATTGCCGGCAGTATCCACAATTTCGAAAATAACGGTGGGTGCCGTCGTAATCAATTCGAGGTTGTATTCTCGTTCGAGTCGTTCCTGCACAATTTCCATGTGCAGCATGCCGAGAAACCCGCAGCGAAAACCAAAGCCGAGAGCGACAGATGACTCGGGTTCGAAATGCAGAGCGGCATCGTTGAGACGTAATTTTTGCAGCGCGTCACGGAAATTCTCGTAATCGTCTGACGAGATTGGAAACATACCGGCAAAGACGCGCGGCTGCACCTGCTTGAAACCGGGCAACGCCTCCGCACAAGGATTATTTGTAAGCGTCAACGTATCACCGACGGGCGCACCGTAAATATCCTTAATACCGGCGATTACAAACCCAACAGTACCGGTGCCCAGTACATCGCGATCTTCCATTTTCGGCGTAAAAACGCCCACTCGATCTGCCTGATGTGACGTGCCCGTCGACATCACTGTTATTTTGCTGCGCTTGGGCAACTTGCCATTCATGACGCGCACAAGCGATACGACTCCGACATAGTTGTCGAACCACGAATCTATAATCAGCGCCTGTAGCGGCCCGTTCGGATCGCCTTGCGGTGCGGGAATACCTTTGACAATTTCCTCTAACAACTCCGGCACGCCAAGACCTGTTTTCGCACTGACGTTTAAAGCTTCTGTCGCGTCGATGCCGATGACGTCTTCAATTTCTGCCCGCACCCGCTCCGGCTCCGCGGCCGGCAAATCAATTTTGTTGAGCACCGGCAGGACTTCAAGGCCTTGATCAATCGCGGTGTTGCAATTGGCAACACTCTGAGCCTCCACACCTTGTGCGGCGTCAACCACCAACAATGCTCCCTCGCAGGCAGCCAGGGAACGCGAAACCTCATAGGAAAAATCGACGTGTCCCGGTGTATCGATGAAATTCAACTGGTAGGTCTCACCATCTTCCGACTTAAAGTCCAGTGACACGCTTTGCGCTTTGATCGTGATACCGCGCTCGCGCTCCAGGTCCATGGAGTCCAGAACCTGCTCCGCCATCTCCCGGTTCTCAAGGCCGCCGCAATGCTGAATAAATCGATCCGCAAGCGTGGACTTGCCGTGATCGA
>CAYWYT010000323.1:0-3017 GCA_964462665.1 uncultured Woeseiaceae bacterium
CAGTCGTAGTAGGTCTTCGACCAGTTTTCTGGCACGAACTTGATTTGACCCGATTTGACCGCCTCGATCGCCGGTTTTGCCAACGGCTCGATCTTCACATACCACTGATCCGTCAGATACGGCTCAACGACGGCGCCGCTGCGGTCGCCACGTGGAATCTTGACGACGTAGTCTTCGATTTTGTCGAGCAAGCCCAACGCTTCGAATTCAGCGACGATTTTCTTACGCGCATCGAATCGATCAAGTCCGCGATAATCTTCGGCAACGTCATCGGACATCGAGGCGTCGTCGGTCAATACGTTGTAGATCGGCAGGTCGTGTCGTTTGCCGATCTCGTAATCGTTGAAGTCATGGGCCGGCGTAATCTTGACGCAGCCGGTGCCGAATTCCGCTTCGACGTAGTCATCCGCGATTATAGGAATGCGTCGAGCAACGATCGGCAGCAGAATTTCCTCGCCTACGAGGTGTTTGTAGCGCTCATCGTCGGGATGTACTGCGACCGCGCTGTCGCCGAGCATCGTTTCAGGGCGCGTGGTCGCTACGGTCAAATGGCCATCACCCGACGCGAGTGGGTAATTGAAATGGTAAAGATGACCAGACTCGTCAGCCGACAACACTTCCAGATCGGACAAAGCGGTGTGCAGAACCGGGTCCCAGTTGACCAGGCGCTTGCCGCGATAGATCAGGTCCTCTTCGTACAAGCTGATAAAAACCTTGGCGACAGCTTCCGAGAGGCCTTCGTCCATCGTAAAACGATCGCGACTCCAGTCGACCGATGCGCCCAGACGACGCAGCTGATTGCCGATTTTGCCGCCGGATTCGTCTTTCCATTGCCAGACGCGCTCAACGAACTTCTCACGACCGATGTCGCGGCGATGTGTGCCTTCACTGGCCAGCAAGCGCTCAACGACCATTTGTGTGGCGATGCCAGCGTGATCGGTGCCCGGTTGCCACAGCGCGCTGTAGCCCATCATGCGCTTGTAGCGAGTCAACGCGTCCATGATCGTGTCCTGGAATGCGTGCCCCATATGCAAAGTCCCGGTCACATTTGGCGGTGGGATCATGATGCAATATGGTTCGCCGTCGCCTTGTGCGGCGAAGTATCCGTTTTCCTCCCAACGCGCATACACGCGTTGTTCGATATCGGCTGGTTGGTAGGACTTATCCATGGAATGTAATGATCAGGCGGGTCGGGCAGGGGCTATACGTTGTGCGTTTCGAGCGTATGGCCCTGATCACGATAGGCGCTGAATCGTTTGCGGCTCTCTTGTTTGCAAGTCTCGTCGGAGCTTACAAGCTCAGCGACGCGTGGGAAAGCTTCAGCAAACGCGGGGACTTCATCGCAGAGATTGATCAACAAGTCACACGGCTCAACAGCGGCAGTGCCGCACGCGATTGTCACCGGCGAGCGTCGTGTTGTTGCGGCGTTCTGGAGCGTCTCGTGCGGCACGAAACTGCCGTCCCGAAACGTCCACAGCAGGTCATCAACGCGATCGACATCACTCTGGCTAAGCATATGAATGTGTACCGTGTTGTTTAGCCGGTAGGCCTTTTCCGCCAGTCTGCAGGCGAACGAATAGCGAGATTCAACACCGGCCTCTTTAAGAAGATAGAAGTCTACGCGCGCCATTAAGGCAATGCGCCGCATCGATCGAGAACAAATTCGCTTAGCAATGGAACCGGTCGGCCGGACGCACCTTTTTGCTTGCCGCTCGCCCAGGCCGTGCCCGCGATGTCGAGGTGGGCCCAATTAAGGTCATCTGCAAATTTTGCGAGGAAACAACCGGCTGTAATCGCGCCTGCTGAGCGACCACCGATATTGGCCATATCGGCAAAGTTGCTCTTGAGTAGTTGCGCGTATTCGTCATCAAGCGGCAGCTGCCAGGCCAGGTCGTTGGAGGACGCGCCAGCGGTGACAATGCTGTTCGCAAGTTTGTCATTGTTGCTCATAACGCCGCTGCGGTGATGGCCGAGTGCGATGACGCAGGCGCCGGTGAGCGTGGCTACGTCGATAACCGTCTCCGGCTTGAAGCGACGTGAATAAGTGATTGCATCGCACAGGATCAGGCGACCTTCAGCATCCGTGTTCAGGACTTCGATCGTCTGACCGGACATGCTCTCGACGATATCGCCAGGTTTGGTCGCGCCACCACTGGGCATGTTCTCCACAGTTGGAACGATGACAGTCACATTGACCGGTAGTTGTAACTTCGCGATGGTCGCCATGGTGCCGATAACGCCAGCCGCGCCACACATGTCGAATTTCATTTCGTCCATGCCCGAACCCGGCTTCAACGAAATACCGCCGGTATCGAAAGTGACACCCTTGCCGATCAACACAATCGGCTTTTGCCGCGTCGTGCCCTTGTACTGCATGACGATCATCTTGCCAGGCTGGTCGGAACCGGCGCTGACCGATAGTAGAGAGCCCATACCCAAGCGTTTCATTTCGGCTTCGCTTAGAATTTTTGTCTGCAGATTTTTGTTTTCGCGCGCCATCTTTTGTGCCGTGCGGGCCAGATGCGTAGGCGTACAAACGTTCGCGGGCAGGTTACCGAGGTCTTTCGCCAGTGACATGCCGGTGCCTATAGCGTCGCCATGCTCACAACCACGCGTTGCTTTTGCTGCGTCGCTGCGGGAATTTACGGCTACGCCGACTTGCTTGAGGCTGCGGGCCGCCGGTTTGCGGCCGCTTTTCATTTGCGTAAACCGATACAAGACGCTGGCTGCTGACTGTGCGGTGTGGCGCGCAAGGTAATAAACGTTGGCATTAGACACCGTTTCGAGCGTGAGGCAATTCAGAACACTTTTGCTCTTGCTGCGCGATACCGTCCGCAACGCCGCCGTTATGGCTATTGTGAACTGTTGGGCACCGAAAGCGCTGGCTTTGCCCAGGCCGACAACTGCGACACGCGCTGCTCTGACGCCGGAGAGGCCGTTCAATACGCTGCAGCTACCGAGTTTCGACGATAAATCGCCGCTCTTGATCAGGCGTTGAATTTCGCCCTTGCTGGCAG
>CAYWYT010000324.1:0-3011 GCA_964462665.1 uncultured Woeseiaceae bacterium
GGGTTCTTGAAAGTGGCTTCAAGCCTACAATGATCATCGCAATCTGGCGTGGTGGTACGCCGGTTGGCATGGCAGTGCAGGAAATTATGGCGTATTGCGGCGTTGAGGCCGACCATATCGCCATTCGAACGTCTTCCTACGTCGGTGTCGATGAGCGCGGCTCGGTAGCGGTGCACGGCCTTAACTACATTGTGAAAAAGATCTGCCACGACGATCGGGTGCTGATCGTCGACGATGTCTTCGATACGGGCAATACGATTGTTGCCGTCATAGAGGAACTCAAGAAACGCGCGCGCGACAATACGCCAGAGGATATCCGCGTCGCTGTGCCATTCTTCAAGCCAACTCGCAACGAGACTGATATCGTCCCGGACTACTACGAGCATGAAACAGCAGAGTGGCTGGTATTTCCGCACGAGCTCGATGCGCTTACGCCGGAGGAGCTGCGGGCTGAACGGCCACAGATAGCAGCAATAATTGAGGCCGCTAAAGCTTCATAGTCGCGGGCGGCTATTCGAGCAGTAGACGTAATTTCCCTGTTGCTGGCGCGCGCAGGTTTTGTGCAAATAGTGTGTATTGAATTCCCAGTCGCCGGCCTTTCAGCTCATCGCCCACACACACGTGCAGCGGCAGCGTAAATACATTGATCGGTTCGCCAGGTGGAATGGTGTCAAGTTTGACTGATACTTGTATCGAATCATCCCGCAGGCTGACCGAGGGGTAATCGGCTTGCTCGGCGGGTGTGCGATCAATGTAATGGTCATCTTTCGGGATTTTTGGCAACTGCGTCGCGACGTGAAACGCGTCGTGATTGGGCATCAGCAGTGTTAGTGATGCGTCTTGTACGGATTCATCCCCCTGGTTGAAGATGACTAACTGCAGGTCACTTTTCTTCTCGGTGAACAAGAAGTTATTGTCCTGGTTCAGGTATTGACGTTCCATCTGTTTCATCTCTTCGATGATTTCCTCGGTCGAGCGTTCTTCGTAGGGAATGTCTGTACCAAAGAGCCGCGCGTGAGTCAGTCGAGCAACCGCGGTATTAGATGCCGACGCCTGTACACGGTTCTTTGATTGAATTAGTTCCTGTAGTTTCGCACTCGCAACGAGAGACGGCAGTTTCGCCAGGTTGCAGGTCCTGATTCTGTGATTCTTGTGAATGATAGATCCGGGGAAGCCGACCTCGATGTTTGCCGCGGACAATGAGTCGCGGAATTTTTTCTCAAACAAAGTTAGCAACTGTCGTCTGCCGAGTTTTACTGCGGATTCGTTAACGCGGGCGTAGGCGTCACCGCGGCGCAGTGTTTCCGAAAAATCGACACGCATCATGTAGGGACGATCCTGACAGTCACCGATCTCGTACACTCCCATGCGTTCGCCATCGACCATCACGGGTTCATAGCGAATCCGCAGCGGGGGCTCGATGTGATCGTTCGCGAGCGACTGATAGGCGGGTTTGCCGGAAAAGTCGTCGCTGTCGATGCTGAACATGCGCTTGCGACCCTTGTGGTCGATCTCCGCGCCGGTGATGATGTAGCGGGGGCCGTCGACCGAGGCGTTCGCCATTGCGAGTGCGTCGCGCAGGAATTCCTGTACGCCATTTCGTCCGTATGCAGTTTTTCGAAATTGCACGGAAGTTGATGACGTTTCGGATTGTACGATTCGCGCCAGACGGTTCATAAGCAATGAATTATCGAACGATTATGTTCAACTTCGTCGGAACCACTCGTCACTTCTGGTAAATGAAGCGCAAATAATTGAATACAATGAATAAAATGGATGCATTAGACGCGATCTCGAGCCCACAGCCGCAATTTTCCGAAAAAGCCGCGAAACGCGTGCTGGCGATGGAATTCGGGCTCGAAGGCGAGCTTTTACCGTTGGTCAGTGAGCGGGACCAGAATTTTCGCGTTGCTACAGCAGACGGACGCCAGTTCGTGTTCAAGATCGCCAATCGCGTCGAGAGCAGAATCACGACCGACTTTCAGATCAAGGCGCTACTGCATATCGAACAGACACAGTGCGCCGTCGCAACGCCAAGAATTGTGCGCACTCTCACCGGCGACGATTCTGTGCTCATCTATGACGGCGATGTTGCACATGTGTGCCGCGTGGTCAGCTACCTGCAAGGCACGCTGCTGGCCGACTTGTCGATGAGCCCGCAGTTGGCGCAGAACCTGGGCGAATGCGCCGCCCGACTCGACCTGGCGATGCTCGACTTTGAGCATCCAGGCGATTGCCCACAATTGCTGTGGGACCTGCAACGGGCCGCGGGATTACGCGACTTACTGCCTTACATCGAGGAGGGTGAGCTGCGAGCTGCGGTCACAAGCTGCCTGGATGATTTCGATGCGCGGGTGGAGCCTGCACTGTCGGCGTTACGGCGACAGGTTATCCACAGCGATCTGCATGGCGATAATGTATTGGCTGAGAGTCAGCAGCAAAATGTGATCGCCGGTGTTATCGATTTTGGCGATATGGTTCGTGCGCCGTTGATTATGGAGGTCGCAGTCGCCGCGTCGTACCTGCGCAGCGATGAAGAGGACGTCTTGGCGCTGATTTTACCCTTTGTAGTCGCTTACAATTCCTTGCTGCCGTTGCAGGCAAATGAGCTGAAGCTGCTTTTCGATCTGGTTCGGGTCCGGCTTGCAGCAACTATCTCGATTCTTCGTTGGCGTATTGCTCAGCGAGGAGAAGAGGATGAATACACCAGCCTCTACTGGCAGGGCGAAAGTGACGCTGAGGTTTTTCTGCAGCGACTCGATTCGCTGGGCCGCAGCGAGTTTGTGAGTATTATTAATAAGAATATAAAAAACAAATAGTTAAGCTCAGAAAGTAAATCTTGCGGGCAGGCAGCTTGGGTGATTGTGAAAATTCGACCACAAGTGGCGTACATAGCAGTGCAAAAGTGTAGGGATAGTAGAGTATAGCGAATTTGCCAGAGTTATTGATTCGAGAATTAAAACTACTTGTATCTCTTGCCCCCCTGACGAGCATCCACAGGAATTCTATTG
>CAYWYT010000325.1:0-2997 GCA_964462665.1 uncultured Woeseiaceae bacterium
GCAATAAACCTGAGGCCGGCAGGCGCGTCACCAGCTCACGCCATTTGGGCCACATGGCAAAGGCCCTCTCAAATAGCGGCAAAGATTCGTCCACTCGCCCGGCCCCCGCCAGGGTGGCGGCATGCCAGAAAATCATCTCGTGACTGTCCGGAACGATCGCCTCTGCTGCGCTATAGGCCTCGACAGCCGCATCTATTTCGTTGCTCGTCATGAGCGCGTCGCCCTCATTCATGAGGTTATAGGCCCGCGCCAGGGTAAGCAGACGCCGCATTTCGAGCAATGGCGTGGCATGGTCCTCAACCCGCAGGTCAACAACCCGCCCTTCCCAGGGGGACAGCGAGCGATCGCCGCTGACGACCAAAATCGCCGCTGATTGCTTACCGCGCATATCACCGCCCTCTGCTTGCGCCGCCTCCAGCGCGATCATCATGCGTTCCGCGAGGTCACCCTCCGCTGCCCGATAGGCCGCGACCATCGCCTCACAAACGGTGGGCTTCCACATCAGGTTCGCCTGCACGGTGAAATCCTCACCCGCAATGTCGCAATGCTCGCTGATCGACATATCGCCGGTGTGATTCGCGACCACGCCATTCGCATCCACCATGCCAACCTGGCGCACGTTCGCGTGCTCATCGACGGCCAACAGCGCGCCCAGTGCCGCAGACGCGTCCTTGCCGGCGCGCATGAGCTGCAGGCCCAGTGGCCCGTAGTTCGGGTCGGTGAAGGATTGCGTCGCGACCGCACCAATCCCCGGCTCCGCCCACAGCACGCCGGACCCCACTGAGAACCAGTGCGACTGTACGGCGACACCCAATTCTCCGCTGGCAGCATCGCGCGCAACGATTGAATAGGTATTGACAGGCCGCAGTGGCCGCTCGTCAGCAAAAACCCGAGCCGCCATTATCTGACTAACTACTAGCAACGTTAGGAATACCAAGAAAGTCCGACCAGCCATGCCTGTTCTCCGCGGGGGATAGATGAAATCGATTATACCCGACGGCATTCACAGAGATTTTTTGCGCCGGTTGCTACGGTTCGTCTCATGAAAGGCAAAATTTTCGTTTCCTTATTTGCGCTGCCGTTTTTCGGGGTTGGCGTGTGGATGCTGTGGTCCGTCAGTAACTCACTTGTCGACGCGTGGCAGATGAATAGCTGGGTCCAGACCGAGGCGCATCTGATCCGCGCTGGCTACGAAACTCATCGCGGCGACGACTCGGACACCTACGAGGCCTTCGCGACCTATTACTACACTGTCGACGGGCGACAATATCAAGGCGATAGAGTCTCCCTGAGCAGGGGCGGCGACAATATCGGTAGCTACCAGGAAGACATAGGACGCGATCTGCGAGACATCGCGTCCTCGGGTAACACCTTTCTTGTTTTTGTGGATCCAGAGCAGCCATCGAACTCAATTGTCGATCGCGGCATACGTTGGGGCATGATCGGATTCAATTCGATCTTCCTGTTCGTCTTCGGCGGCCTCGGCCTGGGTTTGTTAATTGCTGCCTGGCGCGCCCCTAAGGAAAAGGATTCCGCGTTGCCCGAGTATCAGGGAGCGCCGTGGCTATTGAACGACGACTGGCAAACGGCGACGATCAGATCGTCTTCGAAATCCTCAATGTGGGGCGCATGGACATTCGCAGTGATATGGAATCTGATTTCCGCTCCGCTCCCCTTCGTCTTGTATGAGGAGGTGTTGGCAAAAGAGAATTACATCGCGCTCGTCGGCTTGTTGTTCCCAGTCGTCGGTATCGGCCTGTTGGTTTGGGCGATGCGGCGCACGCTGGAATGGAGGACCTTCGGTCCTGCACCCGTCACACTGGATCCGTTTCCTGGCTCCATCGGCGGCCATGTTGGCGGCAGCATAGATCTCAAGATTCCGTTCGACGCCAGCAACGAATTTGCCGTCACGCTAAGCAACATTCACAGCTATACCTCGGGCAGCGGTAAGAACAGGAGTCAACGCGAGGAAGCGGTATGGCAAAAGAACCTGATTGCGCATGCGGCAACAGGGCCGAATGGAACTCGCCTGACATTTCGATTTGACGTGCCGGAAGACTGTCGAGAATCCGACACAAAAAAAGACGATAGCTATCACATGTGGCGTTTGAATCTGAGCGCCACTTTGGATGGTACGGATCTTGACCGCGACTACGAGCTACCTGTTTTTGCAACGGCTATGCACTCGAGGTTCCTGTCCAATGTCGCTGTGGACCGTTCCGAAAACTTACAGCGCGCGGCGGATGACAGATCCGTTCGCGAAGTGGTCAATCTCGAAGCAAGCAGCAGCGGCAAGCGCATGTTTTTTCCGGTTGGCCGGCACTTCGGTTCCGCGATAGGCGGATTTCTGGTTGGCGCGATATTTGCCGGCGCCGGTTGGTTTCTGATTTTTGAGGAAGGCCAAACAATCTTTGGCAGCGTATTTGGCGGCATCGGCGGACTGATCGCCCTGGGCTGCCTCTACATGATGTGCAACTCCCTGGAGGTGCTGCAGGCCGACCGCGAGATACTCACGGTACGACGACTGCTGGGCATTCCGGTGAGTCGCAAGAGCATGCATCGCGACGCGTTCGAAAGCTTCCGCAAGGACAGCTCATTCAAGACGCAATCTGGCAATAAGCATGTCATTTACTATTCCGTTGAGGCGGTCGATCGCCACGGCAACACGCTCGTCGTTGGTGAGGGCTTCAAGGGCGAGAACGAGGCCGATGCCGCAATCCGACTCATTGGTGAGGAGTTCGGTCTAATGCACGCCGCTAACGATCCTGAGGGACCTGACGACGGGCTCTACGGCGCTGACATCCTGGCCTAGGGGCCTTGCGGGCTTAAATCAGGGTCGAGCAACGACCTGACGGTTAGATGATACTTTCGTGACTATTGGCTGATGTAGGGTTGCGCACACGGGCGCCTGGAAAGGATATTGGTGGGAGACCGGGGAATCGAACCCCGAACCTGCGGATTAAGAGTCCGATGCTCTACCAATTGAGCTAGTCTCCC
>CAYWYT010000326.1:0-2995 GCA_964462665.1 uncultured Woeseiaceae bacterium
CCCGGGTTCGCAGTCAAGGTGGCTTGCACAGCATCTTCACGCACGTCACAAATATGGACCTGCGCACCCGCTGCGAGAAACTTTTCAGCAGTGACCCGGCCAACGCTGTCACCAGCTCCGGTAATGAGCACCCGTAGTTCACTGACATCAACCATATTCAGCTCCTGTAGTGGATTAAGTGAAGTTCTTCAGCTGCAGAATTTCACGTGTTTCGGCAGGTGTCGCGACATCGCAACCCAAGTGGTTAATGATCTGGGCGGCACGCTCAACCAATTGTCCGTTACTTCCAAATACGCCTTTCTCAAGATATAGATTATCTTCCAATCCCACCCTGACGTTACCACCCAACAAGACCGATTGTGCCGCGATTGGGAATTGCATCCGGCCAAGGCCCAACGCTGCCCATTGAACGTTGTCAGGCAGCAGATTGCGTAGATAGATCATCGTTTCCGGGGTTGCTGGTGCGCCCCACAGAACACCCAACACAAACTGATACATGGGTGTCCCATCCACCAGTCCTTCTTTCAGTAACTGGTTGGCAAACAGAACATCTCCAGACTGAAAGGCCTCGAGTTCGGGTTTCACACCCAGCTCCTGAAATCTCCTGGCCATGGCACGTAATGTACGGGTGGTATTGAGGTACACAAACTCCATCGTGCCCTCGACTTGGTTGCCGGTGGTCACATCCAGCGATGCGATCTCTGGCAGGCAGTCGACCAAATGCTCAATACGCTCCTCCACACCAACAATATCGCTTTCCGGCAAAGCACGACCCTCATCCTCCGGATCGGGCAGGAAAAATGCTCCCATGCCAGCTGTAAGATTGATGACGATATCAGTATCGTATTCACGTACCCGGGCCACTACTTCCCGGAATAGGTTCACATCCCGACTTCCCTCGGCTGTTTCGGGATCACGCACATGCAGATGTGCAATTGAAGCACCGGCTTTTGCTGCCTCGATCGCCGAAGCTGCGATTTCCTTCGGAGTAACCGGAAAACCTGGATGATCAGGGTTAAACGGTGCGTTGCCGGTCACTGCACAGGTCAGAATTACTTTGCGTTTCATCAATCACTCCTTTGGATAGTTCCAGTAATATTTGCTGTCTTTGGGGCACTAACCCAAAAAGCCTCCCAAAAAGACACCCACGAAATTGGCAATCACATAGCCGAGCACACCACACATGATTGCGGGGGTCACAAGCGTTTTCCAACCTTTGCTGGCCGCCAATGCTGCGGCCGTGGTAGGGCCCGCAGCACAGGCGTTGGACGCGATAATGACTTCTGCTAAATCCAGTTTAAAGAAGCGACTGCCAATGAAGATAAACAACATGTGAACTACAACAATGATGATGGTCAGATACGCTATCATCAGCGCCGAATCAAACATTGCGCCTATATCGGCACTTGCTCCCACGGTTACAAAAAATAGGTACATCATCAAAATACCGACCTCGAAATCCCCCTCAAGTACGTCCATTGCTTTGGGAAACAGGTTCGCAATGACCACGGTGAATGTTGTAATCAGAAGGATTGAGAAACGGGTGATATCGAGCCACTCTGCCAACAGGGTGGATACCGCACAAATAGTGAGACTAAGTAAGAGTGACAAACTTATATGAAGTAAATTCAGATTTACAGTTTCTACCTTATGCTCTATCTCAAGGGCAACATCCTGTTCAGCAGCTTCAATAATGGGTGAGGGCAACCAGCGGCGAAGAAGAGCTAAAGAAGGCATCAGGGCCAGCGAGGCCATGTAGATAACACCGATGACATTATCGACAGCTATGCCGGCCAAAAACAGTGAGCTCTCAACCTCCAGGGCCTCACCTACAGCCGCATAATTCATCGAACCTCCAATATAGGACGCTGCCAAAGTGCCTGAAATAGCAGCACCGCCCTCCCCCAATGGCAACAGGTAGAATCCAAGGAGGACGCCGCAAATGGTTCCTGATGCCCCTAATAAAAACGCTATCAACATACCCTTGGTTTCAGGAATGATTCGTCGTAAATTGGCCTTGAAAAGCAACATTGGAATTGCCATGGGCACCATATAGGTCCACACCACATCATAGGTCGGTGCCGTCTTGGGGATGATGCCAATATTTGACAGAATCATCGCTCCTCCCAAAGCAATAACTACCCCGGATAAACTTCTACCCAGACGATTGGTTTCGACCCACAGGCCAAAAGATGCAATCCCCAGCATTGAAGCCCAAACGGCAAAATGCCACTCTGATGAAATTAAAGAAGTGCTCATTTAAGTCTTCATTGCTTCTTCACCCATAACCTTAAAGCGTATCGAACCATGGCCGGTGCAGCTGGCCACATTCAACGCGGGAGGGTGTTGTTCCAGCCTCTGTCTCAATTCCGCCATCGAGTGCTCGGAAGAGCCATCATTACCGACAACGATGGTAGTAATACCCTGGGAAATTGCGGCAATCGCCTCAGGTGACTCATCAAGGCCGATATCATGATGACTGTGGGTATCGATGAACCCGGGTGCCAGAATCAGGCCGTCACCATCGATGATGATGTCCTTATCCGAGGGTTCGACATCGCCCACGGCCAAAATCACATTATCTTTTATACGAACACTTCCGCTGAAAGCAGGTCCACCGGTACCATACACAATTGATACATTTTTGATTAATTTGGAGTGGCTACTGTGGGATTGCACCTCAACGGCATTCTCTTTTTGCATACAGGAAACGACAAACATTGCACAAATGAGGGCCCAGCTCAGCAAAACTAATGGTGAGTTAATTTTCATATTTAGTTTCCTGAAACAATTGGCTGGGCACCCGGACCCTTTACAAACCGCCCTGGTGTCGCGCCGGTGGGTTCACCGTTGTTGAGTACCAGTTCACCATTTACCAGTACGTGAACCATGCCGGTTGCGTATTGATGCGGGTCGTCCCATACCGCGTGGTCCTGGATTTTTTCCGGATCGAAGATCGCGATATCTGCAAAATAGCCAGGTGCCAGCTGGCCAC
>CAYWYT010000327.1:0-2995 GCA_964462665.1 uncultured Woeseiaceae bacterium
CCGCGTGTCCGCAGGCGAGCAGGATATCCAGATCGTGTTTCCGGAGTACCCATTGCTGTCCTGGGAATCTAAATAGATTTTGGTTCAGGTGCGAAGAATCTTTGAGGATCGACGATATCCATGATAGTCCCCGAGTACTGGTCCGAGTCGAAAGAAACTGTCGTCATTGATGGTAAGCAACGCACCTTAAAGCGCTTCGGCTGGTCTGATAGCAGCGAACAGGACGCTTTAGAGAACGCGAAGGAACGTGTTGCCGAAGCAGCAGCCCGTGCCCGGGCCGGTGAGAAGGTCCGAGCCGTGGACCACAAGGTTTCCTACAATGGCGCCGAGGGTTTGCCCATCCGTGAGGAAATCGTGTCACGGCACGGAGACGCCGTGATCACGCGTAATTCCTACGGTGCCTTGTGCCTCAATACGCCGGATACCGTATTTGCGGATGTCGACGTCGACGAGGGAGGCGCGGGCTGGCTGTATTGGCTGTACCTCCTGCCGATCGCGGCCGTAGGAGTCTACTTCAGCCGCGAATTCGGTACCTGGTGGGTGCTGGCCGTCGCATCGCTGCTCGGCCTGTTTCTATCACAGGTTCTGGCGCAACTTACCGTACGAGTAATGAGCACATTGGGGGCAGGTCCATTCGACAAGGCGCGCGCAAGAATCGAGCGGTTTGCAACCGACAATCCTGCCTGGCTGCTGCGCCTCTACCGAACCCCGAAAGGTTTTCGCGTGCTGGTCATGCACCGGACCTTTGAGCCCACCAAAGAGGCGGCATTCGAGTTTTTGAAGGCACTCGACAGCGACCCGCTTTACGTGACGATGTGCCGCAACCAGAAGTGCTTTCGCGCTCGCGTCAGTCCGAAACCCTGGCGTGTGGGCATGGAACACATTCGCCCGCGCCCGGGCGTGTGGCCGATAAAGCCGGAAAGAGTGCTTGCGCGCCACGAATGGGTGCGACAGTACGAGGAAAAATCACTCCGCTACGCGTCATGCCGTTTCGAGGCAACGCTCGGGTCCGGGCGCCTCGATCGAAAATGCGAAGCGGTGCGATCGGTGCATGACAAGCTCTGTAAAGCGGAGCAGGACCTGGAGCTGGCCTAGGTTTTCACCGGTCAAACTGGTTGGGCGAGCGGTTTTGGCGCTGGACTTTTTTGAGCAACTCATCGGGCGTCAATTCGTGAGGTCTTGTCCGGTCGTCATCCGAGCTCATGCGCATCGATCGTGTCGCGCGCCTCATCGATACGTAAATCGACAGAGCGATCACGGCCGCTAAGACAAAGAACAGTGCTTTCCAGAAGGTCGGATTTTCCAGGATTCTCCGCACGTCCAGTTCGTCTTTGAATGCGTCGGCAATACCCGCGAGTCCCTGGAAATCTGCTTCGTGGTTAGAGTGCATGAACCTGGGCCACGTTGCATCGGGGTTATTCATTGCGGCAAGCTCGATCACGCGTCGCCGCGCGGCGGCATTACCGCCCCACTTGTTCTGGGAGAAGTTCAAGGTGTTCGCGTAGATGGGCTCATACGTCGGTGCAACTGCGGCGGCCGCCTCGAACGTGGTCATGAGTTTTGACGAGTAGCCCCCGTTGGAACCGATGCCTCTGAGTTTCATGACCCATAAGCCGCCGCTTTTGTCGTTCATTGCGATCGCTTTGTCGATGATCTGGGCCGATAGGTAGCTCATGAGCTTGAAGGTTTCTTGTGCGTCGTACGGCACGTCGTTCCACAGTGTTTCGCCCCGGACTTCCCAGGCGTGGATGCTGATGAGCCAACCCATACCCCACCAGGCACGGTAGTAACCCGGCCAGCGCTCAACGATCTCGAGATTGAGCGAGAGTCCCTCATGGATGTCGCCCTGCTCGCCCCAGGCGTTGGCCGTGTTGATCATGATCATTGGGTCGTTCGGGTTGGCCGCGACGAGGTCGCGCAGCCCGTTGAGACGCGCTTCGATCTCGTGCTCTTCCAGGCTATTCACATCCATAGAGCGGTACGATTCCAGGGCGATACCGGCATGCCCCGGAAAGTCCTCCCTGGCTTGGTAAGACAACTCGAGATTGGCGCGAGCCTCCCTGATGTTGGTCGGGTACGATTTGGCGAGTAGGGCGTACAAGCCAAACAGCGTGAAGTTCGGATGGGCCTCGCGAAAGCCGACGAGCAAGTCCTGGCGAACAACCAGGTCAGAAAGGTTGAGGTCAGCGTAGTTCTCGACAAAGGCGGCGATCGCTTCTGACGTTAAGGTTGACTCGTCCTCGAGGTAGGCGCGCTCTGCAGTATCAAGCTCCACACCAAGTTCGTCGTACACCCAGCCGGATATCCCAATGAGGGCTGCGGGCAGTTGCTCGGGCGTTGCGCGCCAGCTTCTGGCCGCACGCTCCTCGCCGCTCTCGCTGTTAACCAGCGCTGCGTCGATCACAAATTCCGCACCGGCGCGAGCCAGGGTGCCGGTGAGTGCGGTCTCAATGCCCATCGCCTCGTACAGCCCTCTAAAATGCGCGGGTGTCGCCATGACCGGATCGAACTGTTCGCGATCCACACCCGTATCGATTGCGGTGTAGTAGGCGCCCGGCATCGTCAAATGCACAGTGGGTACGTACTGGATTCTCCAACGCAGGATTTCACCGATGGCGAAACTCCATTCGCGCAGCGAAATGTCATCCGCCAGAAAATCACCGATGGCAAGCGATTTTGCCTTCGTCGCTGGACGTTCATAGCCAGGCACGATCTTGTCCAGGGGATACAGTTCACCGGCGAACTCATGCCTGACCTGTGGAACGAACTCGTCAGCAGCCGATACCTGCGCACTGATCATCAGGAGCGCGAGCAGGGCAAACAGTTGTCGGACATCAATAGGAGTTTTCTCCGCTTTTGCCGCATTCAGTAGCGGCCGCACAAAAAGTGTCCGGTTTCTCTCGAGAGTAGACAAGGGCAGCGCGCACATTTCGGCATGTTGCCGTAACTTTTTGGGGAATTTCGCCTTAGTTGGACACCAGCAAACTGAAAATCC
>CAYWYT010000328.1:0-2979 GCA_964462665.1 uncultured Woeseiaceae bacterium
GGATCATGCCCGGCCAGGTCATGCTGGATGCCCTGGTTGAATTCGAAGCACAGGAAATTGGTTCACTGCATCCGTGGACTGCCGGTCCACCTGAGGCAACGTTGCCGTTACGAGCATCGACCAGATTACTATTTGACGAGTCCAATCTCATTGCCGACGCAATTGCATTATCCCTCGGCGAGTCGGATCTGGGTGGTCGTGCAGTCTGGAAGCATGCCGAAAACCCGGACACATTGGCACTTACATTGCGCTCCGGGTTCCTGGACCTCGACCAGATAAGCGCAGCCTTTGTGGCGGAGAAGGATGAGTTCGAAACCCTCCCGCATACCGGTAACGATGACGACAAGCCGCTGATCCCGACGGAGTTCACGCTGCCCCCGGTTGACCTCGACCTGAAATTCGATGCGCTGAACATTTTTCAGGTTGATCTACAGGAGTTGGAAGTCAGTGGGCGACTCCGCGACGGCCTCATCGATGAAGCACGCATCAGCGTCGTCGTCGAGGATGAGGTGCGCTTGCGCGGCAACCTTGACCTTGACGCGCGCACCTCTCCCGCAAGTGCAGTTCTCGGGACAACGGCTGAGAACGTAAACGTCGGGCGGCTGTTGGACAAGCTCGATGTAGCCAACGATTTGCAGCTACGAGCGGATGAACTCGAATTTACGGTCACGACCGAAGGTGAAACGCCCATTCAATTCCTGTTAAACGCGTTGTTGGAAGCAGATATGCAAGGCTTCAACTGGGTTATCCCGCGCGCCGATTCGACCGCGGCGGAAAATCTGCGCGATGACTTCGAGCTCAGCCTGGAGCGCGTGCAATTGACGACCGGGCCGGAACAACGGACCACCTGGGCATCGCATGGTGAGGCACAAGGTGTGCCGCTGGAGGTCTGGATGGAAACACCGTCGCTCAAGGAAACTTTCGGCGACACTCCGGAGCTACCCCTGAAGCTGGTCATTGCCACCGGCAACAATGTCGCGATGTTCGAGGCGCGCATAGACCGATTAACGGAACCGGGTTTCCTGGCGCATGTCCTGTTGTCAGGCGCGGCGATCGAAAGCGAGAGTCGCGTACTCGGGCAATTGCAATCGCCCCTGCCGGATTACGAGGTCAGTAGTGAAGTTACTTTCAACGATCAAAAGTTGACGTTACCCAATCTACAAATGCGTTTCGGCAGCAGTAACGCCAGCGGCAGCTTTACAATGATTTCGAGTGGCGAGCGAAGGCGTGCCGACATTACACTGCATGCGCCTTACCTGCAGACGGATGACCTGCACTACTGGACCACGGATTTACCTGATTTAGCGAATGCCGTTAGCCAACCTGGCTATGAGCAGGAGGATCCGGTAGCGAATGAAGAAGAATCAGAAAGTGGCGTGTTCTTCAAAGCGAGGGACTACATCGCCAAATTCCGCGAAAATAGTGATCTTGATCTAAGTATTACTGTGGATGAATTGTACGCCGGCACAGATCTCCTGGGCGGCGCCGAATTGGATCTCGTTATTCACGAGAATGAATTTATCCTCGATCCACTACATATTTATCTGCCCGGCGGTGATCTTGCTGCGGCGTACACGACGAAAACCGTGGATGGCCGCCTGGATGCGGAGCTAACGGTTCACGCCGAAGCATTGCGTTATGCAGGCCTGCTGCGCCTCGCAAATCCTGAGTCGCAAGCGCGCGGGGTTATGTACATCGACACAGAAATCCGTGCCAATACCGAGTGGTCGCCGGGTGCAACCGCTTTCGATCTTCTGCTCAGGAATGCGAACGGCAGTTTCGAGCTCGCCGCCTGGCCGGAGGACATCGGGGCAGGCATGCTGGACATCTGGACTGCGAACCTCGTTCTCGCCCTGTTGCCAAAACCAACCGCCGAGAAGTCCGCATTGCTAAATTGCCTGGCTGCTCGCCTTGAGGTTGAGAATGGAGTTTTGCAAACCGGGACGGCACTCCTGGATTCCACGGATACCATCGTCCGCGGCCGTGGCAAGATTGATCTGGCGCAAGAAGAACTGGAACTACTCGTAGCACCCCAGGCGAAGCGCGAGAAATTCCTGAGTATGTCAACACCAGTGATGGTCACCGGCCCATTCGACGACTTCCAAATCGGTGTTGAACCGGGTGGAATATTTGCTACTGCGATGAAGTGGTGGATGAGCCTGGTTTACGTGCCGTTCAAATGGCTCACCGGCGAAAGATTTCCCGAGGACGGCGCAGCCACCTGCTTCAAGGCAATGGAGTGGGAACTTACACCGGCGTTGCACAACTATTTCCTGCAACGTGATTTCAGTGCACCACCGCCGACAGCAGAAGATTAACGCAAGCCTGAATGGCGGCCGGGCACCGGCTCCTGTGCTGGCCAGCTAGTAATGCCTGGCTTACGTGGCGCCCGTTTGTTCGCTACCAATGATGCTGCTAAGTACTGGCCGACGCAATCGCATCACGCCGTGCTTTTTTGCCAGCATACGTCAGCAATATTATTGAAATAATCAAAGTGACAGCGCCAAATATCAGCAACGGCTGGAAATCACCAAATTGAGACAAAACACCGGCGATACCGGGGCCGATCATCGCGCCAATGCCGATAGCAGGGACGCTCAGGACGACGTAGCGACCATCGAGGTCCAGCTCGGCAATTTCCGTTATCGCATTTGGCAGCATGAAGCCGATTGCAAACGTCAGCAGGCAGCTGCCAATCGCGTATTGTGCAAACACGTCGACACTATTGAGCACATAGAGCGACATCAGGAATATGACGCCGCCCACTGCATAGGGCTTCGTATTGCCAAACCGTCCTCCCAAAACGGCAGCGAGAATGGACCCCAGCAGCGCGAATATGAGCGTGACGGATAGCAATGCTCCAATAATTTCCGGATCGTATCCGCCCTGAGCACCGATGCGTTCAACGAAGGCCCACATCGCAGAAGCCACGCTAAAGAAAAGCAGCGTTGCGAGAAGAGTGCCCAAAATGAAGACACT
>CAYWYT010000329.1:0-2961 GCA_964462665.1 uncultured Woeseiaceae bacterium
GGATGACCAGCGCTTTGTTGTCACCGCGTTTCTCGGCAGGTAACAGGCGCACAAATGCTGTTTCCAGGTCCTCGGTGTCGGATTTGGTTTTGAGCTCTTGTGGGCTGCCGGTGTCGAGAACCTGTCCGGCGTCCATGGCCACCAGCCAGTCGAAGCTTTCGGCTTCGTCCATATAGGCAGTGGAGACGAGCACGCTCATGCTCGTGCGTTCGCCGCGGATCGCGGCGATCAGCTCCCAGAACTGACGGCGCGACAACGGATCGACGCCGGTCGTCGGCTCGTCCAGTATCAGCAGATCAGGATCGTGAATGAGCGCGCAGCAAAGTCCAAGCTTCTGTTTCATGCCACCAGACAACTTGCCCGCAGGCCGTGGCAGGAACGCGTGGAGTCCGGTTGCTTGCGTCAGCCTTTCAATGCGTGCCTTGCGCTCAGCCAGGCCCTGACCGAACAGCTTGCCAAAGAAGTCGAGGTTCTCCTCGACACTGAGTTCGGCATAGAGGTTCTTGCCGAGCCCCTGGGGCATGTATGCAATTCGTGGACCGACGGAGTTGCGGTGAGCGGCCGATGCCATATCGCCGCCGAGCACCTCGAGACTGCCTTGCTGCAGCTTGCGCGCGCCCGCGATGAGGCCGAGCAGCGTCGACTTGCCGACGCCGTCCGGTCCGAGCAGGCCGACCATCAGGCCTGACGGAATGTCCAGCGTCACATTATCGACAGCCTGTGTCTTTTTGTAGGTGTGTGTAACGCGCTGTATGCAGGCGATCGGTCGGTCTTGTTCAGCCTTATGTCCCATAGTACTAGTTGCTATTGATCGCGGATGGCTCGTAATCCGGGGGTAGCTGCTGTAGCAGTTCCGGCCACGGTGATGGCGTTTCACCGGATTGATCGGTGAGCCGAATGTAGGCAACACCACGAATTCCGGTTTTAACACTATCAATGTGGCCCAGCACCAGTTGATGAGGCACGCGTACCTTGACTCGGAACATCAGCTTGTCGCGTTCGCTCGAGGTTTCAACCTGTTTCGGCGTGAACTGCGATTCAGGTGAAACAAAACTCACGGTTGCCGGTATAGCGACGTCCAGAATATCCAGTTTGATACGCGCCTCGGCACCGATAGCGATGCGATGAGCCTGGGCCGACGGCAGGAAAACCTCCATGTAGACATCGGCCAGGTTGACGATTGTCAACACCTTGCCACCACTTCCCAAAACTTCGCCAGGCTCAGCCAGGCGATACAATACTCTGCCGATGATTGGGGAGATAAGTGTTGCATCATTGATCTGGGTCTGGATTTCCTGTGCGTCCGCACGAGCCGCGTCGACACTGCGTTGGCGCGAGACGAATGTGGCTTTGGTTGCTACGAGGACCGCATTGGCAACGGCAAGCTGGCTCACGCGCGTGTCATAGAGTTCCTTACTGGTAGCCCCATCCTTGACCAGCTCGCGTGAGCGGGAAAGCTCCTGTTCCGCCAGGATCAATTCCGCTCGGGCCTGCACAATTGAAGCCTGGGCCGAGGCAACCTGGCTTTTGGCACTGGCGATGCCGGCCTCTGCCCGCAGTAGCTGTGCGCGCAATTGGGAGGTTTCGATCTTCGCGACCGTTTGACCGGGTTCAACAAGATCTCCTTCCTTCGCCAGTATGGTCTCCACGCGGCCGGCGATTTTAGTTGAGACATCGACCTGCACCGCCTCGATCCTGCCGTTGCCCGAGGCAAAGCCCAGGGGCAATGCCGGTGCTTGATAATATTGCCACAGGAGCCAACTTGCGGTGACGAAAAGAACTAACGCCACGCCACTAATTGCCTGCTTTGCACTTTTCTTCATAGTTTTAAAAATCCTTTTGTGTGGTGGTCAAATCGCTATAGCGACTTTGTCACGATTAAGACCGTCATATCTTCAGGATTCGTCTCGATGCTGAATCCGAGTTTTTTGACCAGCGCCCGCATATGGTTATTTTCGCTCAATATCTCGCCATCGATGCTTTTGAAACCACGCTGTCGGGCTGCTTCTATCAGGGCCATCATCAATCGATTCCCAATTCCCTTGCCCTGCCATTCATCGGCGACGACCAGCGCAAATTCACAGCTTTCACCATCCGTATTCATGATGTAACGAGCGACTCCCAGTTCAGTTTCAACCCCGGACTGTTCCTGTACGGCAATGAGTGCGAGCTCCCGGTCGTAATCCAGTTGCGTAAAACGCACCAGCATTGGCTGGGTCAATTCCTTGAGGCTGTGCATAAACCTGAAATGTCTCGATTCGATCGATAGCGAGCGCACAAAACTCTGTTCAATTGAGGCATCTTCTGGGCGAATCGGTCGAATGGTTATGGCGGTCCCATCTTCCAGCTGCCACTCGAAAACCAGATGGGTTGGATAGGGATGAATTGCCATATGCTGATAGCGCCTGCGGCCCGGGGCTTGAGCTTCGACGACGACCCGGGCATCCAGAGCGATGACCCCGGACTCATCGGCGATTAATGGGTTAATATCCAGCGCCTTGATCTCGGGGAACTCACAAACCATCTCCGAAACACGCCGTAATACCTGTATCAAATCTTCCATCTTGATCGCGGGCATGTTTCGAAACTTGCCAAGTACACCTGCTATCCGTGTCTGGGCGATCATCTTCTCAATCAGAAACCGGTTGAGCGGGGGCAACGCGATGGCGCGATCTCTCAATATCTCAACTTGAACTCCACCGGCGCCAAAAGTGATTGCTGGACCGAAGACCGGATCGCTAATGACACCGATTAATAGCTCTCGGCTCTGTGGAGACTGGTGCATAGGCTCGATGGTGACGCCGTCGATTTTGGCATCGGGACTATTTTTCACCACTTCAGCCAGCATATTTCGATAGCCACTTCGTAACGAAGCGGCATCGCCAATGCCAAGTCTGATACCACCGACGTCCGATTTGTGACTAATGTCTTTGGAGTCGATTTTCATTGCCACTGGAAAAC
>CAYWYT010000330.1:0-2948 GCA_964462665.1 uncultured Woeseiaceae bacterium
GCGACGACACTGGAATTAAAACTGCCCGGGAAGGCTTGCAGCACAACCCGGGCAAGACGCGCCAGAAGACGGTTAGTAAGGCCGGCGGCCGCATTCTGCTCGTGAATTACGAGCGGCCGACGGGTAAGCCAGGCAGCGAGGCCACCGGGCCCTGAGACGAAGCCGCCCATGCCCAGAACAGCGGACGGGCGACGACGCCAAATAACTGCGATTGCTTGCATGAGCGCCCATACAAGCTGAAAAGGAGCGATCAGCAAAGCGAATATTCCCTTGCGGCGCAGACCTTTGATGCTGATCCACTCCATATCAATGCCGGCGGCGGGCACAACGCGCGCCTCAAGGCCGCGATGCGTACCGAGCCAGACGACATCCTGATCATGTGCTTGCAGCGCTTGCGCAACCGCAAGCGCGGGATACACATGTCCACCTGTGCCACCAGCCATGACCAGGATTGGTCGACTCACTTGATTGCGACTCATCGTTTCGCCCGCCGTTTGCGATTGACGGGTTTGGAGTCCACCGCCAACTCATGATGAACGCGCATCAATAAGCCAATTGCGATCATCGTGATAATCAGGCTGCTGCGACCGTAGCTGATCAACGGCAGGGTTAACCCCTTGGTCGGCAATATGCCCATGTTGACGCCGACGTTGATGAACGCCTGCAATCCGAGCCACGTTCCGATTCCTATCGCGAGATAGGCTTCGAAGTAACGTTCTGCGGCAGCCGCTCGCAACGCCAACTGAAATACTCTCCACAACAGCGCGAGAAAAAGACCAATTAGCAGCAACGACCCGAGCAATCCGAATTCTTCTGCATACACTGCGAACACAAAATCCGTATGCGCTTCCGGCAGGTAAAAGAGTTTCTGCACGCTGTCGCCCAGACCGACGCCGAACCATTCACCGCGACCAACTGCGATCAGGGACTGGGTGAGCTGAAATCCGGAGTCGTAAGGATCCGCCCACGGATCCATAAATCCGGTCAGCCGCTTCAAGCGATAGGCGGATGTCAGTGCGAGGGTCGTCATCGCGACCAGTGCTACGGAAAAGAACAATATGAAGTCGCGAATTCGGGCACCGCCAACAAATAACATAAGCAATGCCGTTGCCAGAAGGACGATCGCGGCACCGAAGTCAGGTTGGCCCAGCAGCAGAGTGCAACTGACCGTAAGCACCAGCATCGGTCGCAGGAAACCGGCGAAGCTTTCACGCAACGCTTTTTGTTGTCGGACAATGTAGCCTGCAAGATAAATCAGGAGGCACAGTCGTGCCGGCTCTGACACCTGCAAATTAACAATGCCGACTCGAACCCAGCGCGTGGCGCCGTTGACCTCATAGCCGACGCCGGGCACCAAAACCACGCATAACAATGCGATGCCAACCAACAACATCAATGGACTCAATGTTTGCCACGCGCGCATGGGGACCAGCAGACATGCAAACGCGGCTACGCCGCCGATAAGCGCCGCTATAAGCTGGCGCTCGACGTAGTAAAAAGGCTGGCCCGCCGCATTGTCTGAAACGGTGATCGACGCAGAAGTCAGAATGACGATACCGCCCAGGAATAACGTGCCGACGATCAGCAGCATCACCGGATCTATTTTAAGGTGAGTCTTGAGTCGCGCCGGGAATGGCATCGTTGCAGTACGGCTCATCGCGGCAACGCCTCCACCGCGGTTCCGAACGCGTCACCGCGCGCACCGTAGTTATCGAATTGATCAAAACTCGCACACGCTGGCGCGAGCAGCACCGTGTCATCGGAATCTGCATAAGCAGCGGCTTGTTGCACGGCGTCATCCATATCGACCGCGAAGTACACCGGCATAACAGTGTCTAGCGCATCGGCAATCTTGTTGGCGTCTGTACCTATCAATACGGCCGCCCGTAACTTGGTTTCGAGTGCCGCGGCCAGATCGGAAAAGTCGCCGCCCTTACCCTCTCCACCCGCCAGCAACACGATCATGCCGTCGACGGAATCGATTGACGCCACCGCCGCTGCCACGTTGGTGGCTTTCGAATCGTTGATGTAGTCGACCGAACCCTTGCGTGCAACGAACTGCATGCGATGCGGTAGTCCCGGAAACTCGTTCAGCACCTGCAACATCGCCGGCATACCAAGGCCTAGTAACTCGCCCGCTGCCAACGCGGCAAGTGCATTCGCCTGATTGTGGCGGCCGTACATGGCCATATCGGAAGTCGCTATTAACATCGTGTTGCCACGGGCCAGGTAGTCGACACCGTCTTCGCTACGGATGCCGTAATGACCCTCTTCGGGTTCATCCAGACCAAAGCTGACGACCGCGTCGATGTTCTTGGTTTCTTTGAGTGCTCGTTTGTCAGCGCGATTGATGACCGCTGCTTGCGCGCCTCCATAAATGCTGTACTTGGAATCGCGGTATTGCTTTTCACTGCGATGCCAGTCGAGGTGATCGGGCGATACATTGAGTAGTACTGCGACAGCGGGTGCTAGAGACTGAGTCCGCTGCAATTGAAAACTGGACAATTCGAGGACATATAGATCCGGCTGCTGCAGCTCGAGAAGATCGAGCGCAGGCTCGCCGAGATTGCCTCCGGCCAAAGTGTCTTTTCCTGCCGCGCGACCCATGTGATACAACAATGTGGTCACCGTGCTCTTGCCGTTCGACCCGGTGATCGCCACATATGGTGTCTCAGCGTCACGCGCGAACAGTTCTATGTCCGAGATAATTTCGATGTCCGCTTTGCGGGCTTTTCGCAGCAACAGTTCTTTGTCGGAGATCCCCGGCGAAACAATGATGCGGCCCGTGTTCGTGGGCAGCTTCAATTTTCCAAGCTCGACATGAGCATCCGGCCATATTTCGTCGAGCTGCTCCAAACCGGGCGGCTCATCGCGACTATCGACGAACATTGCGTCCTGACCGGCACGGCGCAGGTAACGCGCAATCGACAGGCCGGTCGCGCCAAGTC
>CAYWYT010000331.1:0-2917 GCA_964462665.1 uncultured Woeseiaceae bacterium
CGAAAGACATCTTTTGCGCGACGCGGCGACGTATCACCGGGTCGTCAAGATCGAAACCTATGGCCATGCCCTCGCGATAAAGAATCTCTTCGCGCACCCAGGCGTCGATCAGACTTTGCGATTCCTCTGCCGTTGGCGCCCGTTGCCAGGTCTTCTCGAAGTTAGCAATCAGGCCGGACATACGAGCCTGGCCAATAACGATTTCCTCCGCTGAGCGGCCCGAATCGTCATTTACTACGGCGTACAAGACAAACAGCAGTAGGCCGAGCACAAAGAAATGCGCCAACGGCTCGTGCAAGATTTTTTTGATATTCACTGGTCTTCTTTTTGCAGATATTGATCAGTCGGGGTTGTACCAGATCGGTGACGACCACGCTCTCTCTTGAATCGTGGACGGCACATCTTCCAGTAACGGTAGATTATTTCTAACCGCATCATAGGTTGTCCAGCGCGGCGTTGGAATCTCCAGCACCCGGGCGTAATAGAATGCATGCTGTTCCGGATCGAATTCATCATCGGTCCAACTGCCGAGAAGCTCCGCACTACCAATGTCATTCGTATACATGGCGGTCGCCAAGTCAACGGTATTACCAACCGCAGGCAAGGTTCCGTCCGCAGCCGGCAAGCGCTCGTCCGACCAGCTGACGTCGATGATCTTCTCATCAGTCGTGCCGTCTGCATCGACCCAGCCTTTGATGACCTGAACTCGGTCAAGATTTGCGCCGTCTGGATCCTTCATCGCATGCACGGTAAACGTCGGTGCAACCCCGATTGCTCCCAGATCACCACCCATCGGTACGCCAAGCTCGTAACCCAGGCGCACGAAGTCCTGCGGACTGCCAGTATCGGTTGGCAATTCAGCGCCACCGAAGAACCTGACCTTGATGCGCGGACCGCTGGTTGAGAAAGTCTCACGGCGCTTCATCGCATCCCAAATGGCGGCTCTGGTGTTCGACGTCGCCCATACCCCGGCGAGCGAACCAATACTCAGGTCCTTGCCGTCAATCCATCCACCGACGCCGCCGCTGCGGCGCGCCTCGACACTGCCGTCTTCCGGCCCGTGACCACCAATGAAGCTGTCCTCTGCGACCGCAGACGGCAATCCATTGTGGTTATCCGTGCCGCCGATGAATCCATACTTAAAAGGGTTTACGCCGAGCGTTTGCTCGTAGGCGATGCCGATTTTCAGGCCTTCCCGAACAAAGTCACGTTTGTGAAAAATTCGACCGGAATTCTTCTGTATCGAATCCGCATTCTCAAAATCGGCGAACTCATCCGCTGCCCAGAATTTCCTATGCACTTCCGAGTTGCCCTTGATCTGCATCATCTCGATCAGAGGCTCGAAGTGCTGCCGCATCTCAGCGTATTCCAGGTCGATCGGCGCTCCGGCCGCATCAACATCGGCGAACATCATCTCCTTGCTGGCATTGGAATTGTGCGGAATAGCCAACGCTTTGCTGCCTTTGGCTTCGTGCTCTGCCATCCAGACCCATAAATCGTCTTCACGGCTCCTTTCGTAAGAACTGACAGGCAGGTCAGGCACCACGGAGTCTCGATAAATCACGTTTCGATGCAGGTTCCCCCCTTTCGGCGCCCCACTCCACTCGAACGCGATCAGCGTCGTGAAGATGCCCGGATTATTATGCGCATTCGCGGCATCGATCATGATCTTCCATGCTGAGCGCGTCGTATCCTCGCCCATGTAGAACGGCGGGTGCGAAGGGTTATCGCCGCGATTGTTGTTGACGACATACTTGAGAAACCATTGCTGCTTTTCCTCGAGGGTTGTCAGGCCGCGTAATTGTTTCAGGAGGTCCTGATCATAGCCGGGCGCGCCGTCCGTCATGGCCGAGTACATTTCACCAATGTATTCCGCATGGTCCGACACAGCGACGAAGTCGAGCGGTCGCTTGCGTGCTTTCTGTATCCCGTCAACGGTAACCGTCTCGCCCCTTGCGTAGCGGTAAGCACCGTCGTGATCGAGCCGCGTACCGCCGATATACGCATCCAGCGAAAACGCCGTATGCATGTGTGTTTCGCCAAAATACGCACTGCGTAAAGCATTCTCCGCGGGTGTAGCGGAGACGTCAGCGACTACAGGAGCATCTGACGTAAGCTCTGCTTCCATCGATTGCTTCTCGCCGCACGCAGTGAGTACCAGGCAACTTAAAAGTACGGTCGCCAACGGGTACGAATTCGATTCTCGATTTCTCATGTAAATGCCTTCCTGGTTTTGGTGCTTTACTACGGGGTGTACCAAATTGGAGACGTCCAGGCGCGTTCCTGAATGGTCGCCGGAAAATCTGCGGGCGGGTCTATGCCCAAGGAGGCTGCGTCGTAGGTGGACCAACGGGGAGTCGGAATTTCCAAAACCCGAACGTAGTAGAACGCGGCCGCGTTCGGATTGAAATCGGGGTCGGTCCACACGGCTCGCAGTTCGGCGTTGCCTATTGTATTGGTGTAGCTCGCCGTAGCGATGTTGACTGTGCTTCCGACCGGCGCGATCTTGCCGTCGTCGCCAGGCATCCGATTTCCAGACCACGCAACATTGTAAATCTTCTCCTGCGCTTCACCCTCGTCATCCAGCCACCCTTTCACGATCTGAATCCGATCCAGGTTGCCGCTGTTCGGGCCTTTCTGCGCCCACACCAGCATTTCGGGGGCTGCGTCATCCGGGGAGCGATTCAAGTCACCACCCATTGGCACGCCTCTGCCGTATCCCTCCCGTGCCCAATCCGGATTGTCGAGAACGGTCTCATCGTAGCCGTATCCGGCGAATACTCGCACTGTGATTCTCGGTCCGCTGGTTGCCCAGGTTTCTTTGCGTTCCATCGCGTCATATATAGATTCGCGTGTATTTTCTTCCGCCCATACGTTTGACAGTCCCGCCGTGCCCTGCTCGATCTTGGAGGGCTCG
>CAYWYT010000332.1:0-2914 GCA_964462665.1 uncultured Woeseiaceae bacterium
GATTTGGCGTCGGAATCAGATAGGCCGAAACGGTCACAATCTCGGACTCTGCGCTGTCGAAAAGTCTGACAAGCTCGTTCGCCACCTGGATCGGTGCATCTTCAGGATTGCTCGGATTGTCTTCGGGAGGAACGTCCACGTAAAGGATTGCGTCGCCGGTATCGGCAACTGCAACAACGTCAATCCATTTCGCAAGCAATTCTTCGGTCGACATTTCGGCGTGAAGATGCGGCGACGATTCCGTCAGGCGTCGTGATTCGGCAAGTTGCTCCGCCGATGCTTGCATTTGAGAGAGCGTCTCAATCGGGAAAGACCAGCGATCATTCCAATAGTTATCGAAGGCAACGCTAACCTCCTCAACAATATGACCACCAAGTAGCAGCTCGAGGTCGCGAAAATTGGCTGCGCTGTCCAGACCAAAATACTCATCGGCGATGTTGCGGCCGCCTACGATGGCGACTCGGTTATCTACCACCATCGATTTGTTGTGCATACGGTGGTCGAGTCGACCGAACTCCGCCAGATTGAGAAGTTGCCTTGTCGCAACCCCACCCGAACGACGTTTGAATGGGTTGAAAACGCGGTACTCGATGTTCGGGTGCTCTGCGAGTGCCAAGAGCAATTCGTCTTCGTGAACCAGGAATGTATCGTCGACAAGGATCCGTACGGTGACGCCACGATCCGCTGCCTGAATGATATGGTCCATGACCATCGCTCCAACCGTATCTAAGTGCCACAGAAACGTTTGAACGTCGATGCTGTCAGAAGCAGTGTCGATCGCCCGGAGTCGCCAGTCGAGTGCTGTGGGCCCGTCATTTAGCAACACGTGCCAGTCCTCCGCCAGTGCCGAGCCGACCGCATTCCAGATTGCGGTGTCCGCTGGCGGCGACGTGTACTCAGGCGGCAAATCGAGCGGCTTGAGCGAAGCGCATCCCGCTACTAGAAGGACAGGCAATACCAGAAGATGTCGCCACTGCGGGAGCGAGATTCGTGAGTCAGTCAATTTGATATTGAAACCAATTTCTTTGTCATCCATACCAATACACAGATCTGTGCTGGCTAGTAACTCTCAAGTGATAAAAGTTTGCCTTCGGATACTTTCCAGTGCCGAGTAATATATAGGCCAGGCTGCTCGCCGAGAAATTGCGTACCAACCAGACTCAACCGTCCGCCTCGATCTGCAAGAAAGACATTCAGGTAATAGAAGATACCGGACCCCTTACTATCTAGCACGAGCACCGCGGCTAAATCATCGAGCGTATCGTCATTTAGATCTGCTCTGACAGACTTCAGCAGCGAAACCGTTCCATCCTCTCCAGAATAGACGCCGTCATCCAAATGCACCGAATTGCCTTCAATCACATAGACAGGCTCAGCGAATTCTGTTGCTTCCTCCGGTACATTCGTCCTGCCGTCGCATCCGCCAAAGGCGCTCGCGGCGGCGATGAGCAGAACGAATCCGTATCGCTTGATTGGTGGCAAGTTCGGTCTCCGTTCAGGATTGAAACGAAACCCAACGGTCCGCTTTGGGTCCGTAGCAGTCTATCACCTGACCGTCTGCTTGCGGCTAGAAGCAAGCCGCGTGCCGCTGCGCGGTATAACGTGGATCATTGAGGACCGCGCCGTGTCCGGAAATGGACGCGCCAGCGGCGTCGCTATAGGGTGCGCCGGATATTTCCCGGTAATGCACATCCTGCACCAGGCCGAGTACAGCATACGCCGCAACGAATGAATTATAGGAGTTGTCGTCAACCGAGACGAGCGCACGGATATTGGCGGTAGCAACGGCAACTGAACTGTCGAGTAGCCAGTCGGCAACGCCTTCGGCCGGAATATTGGGAGTAGTGTCGGGAATGTCGTAGCCACCTGCCAGCAAACAGGCGTGTCCTGCAAAGAAATACTTAGAGAGGTACAACGCATGGGTTGCGCCTTGTGAGTGACCGCCGACGCTTAGCGATGGCCAGTTTATGATTCCGTTTGTGACCACATCAAAGGGAAAGTCAAACCCTTGAGTTTCAAGATAGTCGACTAGAGTTTCGAGACGGAATTCGATGCCATCTGCAATCGGTACATCAACCACGCTCGAGACATCGGTGCCGATGATCTTTTCCATTCTCACGTCACCGGAGCAATTATCTATACCCAGATTGGCAACATCTCCGCACTCATCAATGTTTACCGAGAATCGATTGTGATACGCGAGTTGAATGGTGATAAACCCGGCTGTCATCGCTTCGTCCAGAAAAGGTGCGTTGCCAAAGGCATCAGAAAACTGATTGTAGGGCCGCCCATAACTACCCGTTAAGTGGACATAGACGCCCTTAATGTCGGTCGTAGATGGCGGAAAAGCGACCACGTGATAGCCGAAGCCGAGAACCAGGTCAGCAGCATTACCGTTACCATATGAGTCGCGCGTGTTGGCGTCGAGCCTGGAGGGTTGGATGGCACAAATGAGCCCGCCGTTCGCTGACATGCTGGTATCACAGATTGCGGCTGACGGCTGCTGGTAGACGTAATTGACCGGTGGTGTAGTGTTGCCGCCACTCTTGCTACCGCCGCCGCAGCCGCTGGCAAAGGTCAAGAATAAGACAAGCAATGCAGAGTTTCTTGGCACGCTGGCACTCCTAAGGATGCAACGAGTAGATAACGCCTTACATGGTAAAAGGTTGACGCCCTATATGCTGCGGACCGATGTCAGAAATAGTACGCGCGCCCATTTGACCCATCACCATGGAGAGTTCGGCATTTAGCATCTGTAGAACCTTTTCGACACCCGGTTGACCGAAGGCTGCCAGGGCCCAGATGTAGGCACGGCCAACAGATACCGCATCCGCGCCCATCGCGAGTGCTTTGAAAATGTCAGTGCCGCGACGAAAACCGCTGTCGACGATAACCGGTATGCGGCCATCAACGG
>CAYWYT010000333.1:0-2880 GCA_964462665.1 uncultured Woeseiaceae bacterium
ATTTGGAGAATTACAAGCGAGCCGGTGAGTATTTCGATCCGAAACTGATCATCGTCGACATCCCTTATGACGGCAAGACGATTCAGGGCTACCTGCACATGCCCCCCGATGTCGAAAACCCGCCGTTGATTTTGTGGAATGGCGGTATCGACACATGGAAAGGCGACGTTTATAACAACCTACAGCCGTATCTTGAAAGAGGCTTTGCCGTACTTACGTTCGACATACTCGGTACCGGTGAAAATTCCGCTTGGGCGGCCCGACCGGACTCAAATAAACTGCATGCAGCAGTTATTGATTATATGCAGAGTTATCCGCGTATCGATGGACAGCACATCGCCCATGTAGGCTTCAGTTTCTCGGGCTACTACGCCGCGCGCAATGCGATTACAGAAGACCGGCTATTCGCCGTGATTTCGGCGTGTGGTCCTATCCATAATGGTTGGAGGGCCCCTGTTATCTCGTGGGAAATTCGAGAAGCGATGGCCGCTGCTATGCACCTGGATCCCGACGACATGGCTAAAATTCGTCAGGAGTTACTTGGATTCTCCCTGGTAGACCAAGGACTTCTAAAGACGGCCAATAGCGTTAGACAACCAACCCTTATTGTAAACGGTGATCTGGACGACCTGGCGCCGGTTTCTGACCTGCGCCTGCTCGCGGATTCCGGGCAAGAAACCGATCTGTGGATAATGGGTGGCGATCAGCATTGTTTTGGGCAATACCGTTCAATCGTTATGCCCAAGATGGCGGATTGGCTCGTCAAGAAATTGGCTGCGGCTAAAGAGTCTCAATAAAATGCTATCTATCGAACGTGCGCTTGTAACGATTATCGCATTAACACTCCTGCCGCTGTCACTGACAGCGCACCATTCACGTGCTGAGTTTTCCAAGGACATCAGCGAAATGAAAGGTGAGTTGCTAAAAGTCTATTGGCGAAATCCGCACGCCGGATTGGATGTGCGTATTACCAATGACGACGGTAGTACGGAGGTTTGGCGAGTCGAAACGTATGGCAGCCCGAACCTGTTCAGTCGTATGGGTGTAAAGCAGGAGCACTTCATTGTCGGCGAGCAAATAACCATTGCCGGAAACATATCAACACGGCGGCCAAACTATATGCTGGGCAGCAATGTCTTGTTCGAAAGCGGTATGGAAGCAGTGCTCAGTGCGACTATAGAACCGCGATGGTCACAGGACCATGTGGGTGGTTCAGACCAGTCCGACGTCAATCTGAACAAGCTGGTTGATGCCGCCAGTGAAAACTTAAGCGTCTTTCGGGTATGGAGTATCGCGGGCAGAACTGTTGGCGTTAAGCGGCACTATCCGTTTACCGATTTCGCAAGACAGGCAATGGCTGCCTGGGACCCGGTAACCGCCCCGGTTGCGCAATGTCAGGAACCGGGCATGCCGGTTCCCATGTCGCAACCCTTATCTTTTGTAATCAGCGATCATGGCGACACCATCACACTGCAGACTGAGTATTTTGGAACGGTTCGCAGCATACATATGGACGATGCCGTTGCTCCTGAATCTCAGCCGGCGAGTCATCTTGGTTATTCAGTAGGCCACTGGGAAGGTGACACATTGATCGTAGAGACTTCGCGGATTAACTATCCGTATTTTAGTTCAGGCGGTGCCCCGATGAGCGAAGACGTCAGGGTGACCGAGCGATTTGAGCTAAGCGAAGATCAAACCGAGCTGGCGTATCACCTGACAGTCGTTGATTCGCTCGCCTTCACTGCGCCCGCGACCTATCAGCGATTATTCGTCGCGCTTGGCGCACCGTTTATCGTTCTTGATTGCACCGTATTTTGATTAACCAATTCAACGGAAAATTATCATAACCATGAAAAAGACAATCTGTGTATTTTTGCTTGCCGCGACTTTCGGTATATCGCTTTCAACTTATTCCTATGAGGCGTTTCAGGGCCCTACCGAGTTAATTCAGTACGATCCTGCCAAGGCATTCAATGGCTATACCTTATTTAGCCCCTTCCGCGGCAAGAACTCTTACTTGATCGACATGCACGGCAACGTCGTGCACATGTGGCCGTATCCGGAGAACTTTGGAACACCGGGTGCTGAGGCGATCGAGAAGCATGCGCGTCTGCTCGAAGACGGGACTCTGTTACGCGGCGTCATTGACAGGGCAGGCAAGGGGAATCGCAGTGGTGCGATTTATCAACTCGTTAATTGGGACGGTGAAGTCATCTGGGAACATGACGAAGAGCGTCCCGGCTATTCGCCGCACCATGATTTTAGAATGATCTGGAATCCGAAGCTTGAACAGAAAACTTTGATGTACGTTGTTAGCCGTAATATCAGCCATGATGATGCCATCGCGCTTGGCGTAGATCCGAGCCTGCAGGAGGATTACACGTCGCGACCCGATGGGCTGGTTGAGGTTGATATGCAAGGCAACGTGATATGGGAGTGGAATGTCTCCGATCACCTGGTACAGGACATCAATCCTGATCTGGCTACCTATGGGGTCATCGCAGATCACCCAGGCAAGATGGATCCCAATTTTGGCGATGGCGTCAGCGGCGACTGGATACACATCAACGGTTTTGATTACAACGAAAAACTCGATCAGATCGTCATCAGTAATTCTGCTTACAGTGAATTACAAATCATCGACCATGGCGCGACGTTTGTCCCGGATGACGCCGAAAAGAGCATCGAGTTGGCCGCCAGTGATGCCGGCGATTTCATCTATCGCTGGGGCAATCCATGTGCCTTCGATGCCGGTGATTGCCCTGCCAAAGTAGCTGAGGGGCAGTCGAGTACGAATGGCCACCAGCAGGTGTTCTTCATCCATGACGCACAGTGGATTCGGGAGAAAGAAGTTACCCCGATGGCCGGGAATCTACCGGG
>CAYWYT010000334.1:0-2878 GCA_964462665.1 uncultured Woeseiaceae bacterium
GAGTTATAAATGAATCGCGAGAGGCGACATACATAATGGGCGACATTGCCACAACAGGAACGCTGGGTCAGCAAGAACTCGAAGCATTAGTGCGAATGGCGCTGGATGAGGCGCTCGCGCAAGGCGTCGATCAGGCGGAAGTAGCAGCAAGTCACGACCTCGGCCTGTCCGCAACGGCGCGGCTTGGCGACGTCGAGAATCTTGAATATACGAATGATCGCGGTCTTGGCATCACCGTTTACAAGAATCAGTGCAAGGGCAACGCAAGTACCTCGGACGTATCACCAGAATCTGTACGAGAGGCGGTTCTAAAGGCCTGCGCGTTTGCTACCTATACAGCAGAAGACCAGCACTCGGGTCTGGCTGATGCGGATCTCATGTGCACGGAGGTTCGGGATTTGGACCTCGATCACGCATGGGAGATTGACTCGGCAGAAGCAATCGCGATGGCGATCGACTGTGAGAAGTTCGGGCTTGAGTACGATGGGCGTATCAACAATTCCGAAGGCGCGACGGTCTCAACAAATCGCGGTGCGCGCGCTTACGGCAATACGCATGGGTTTGTCGGTAGTTATACGAAGTCGAGCCACAGCGTGAGCTGCGTCGTCCTGGCCGGGGACAGCGGTGACATGCAGCGTGACTACTACTACAGCGCTGCGCGCGATCCAGGCGACCTCGAAAGCGTCAGGCATATTGGTGAGATGGCAGCGCGGCGCACGCTAAGTCGTCTCGGCGCACGCAAGCTCAAGACGACTAAAGTTCCGGTGCTGTTTACTCCTGAGCTCGCACGCGGCTTCATCGGGCATGCGATCGGTGCCATCGCCGGCGGTGCGCAGTATCGTCGCGCATCGTTCTTACTCGATGCAGTCGGCGAAAAAATATTTCCTGATTTCGTTTCTATTCTGGAACGCCCGCATTTAGCCAAAGCAATGTCGAGCGCAGCTTATGATGGCGAAGGTGTAGCCACGTACGACCGTGAAATAGTGACAGACGGTGTGCTTGCGGGTTACGTGCTCGGTAGCTATTCGGCGCGCCGACTGGGCCTGAAAACGACGGCCAATGCGGGCGGGACACAAAACCTGATCGTACCGGGCAACAGTGGCGACCTCGACTCGCTCATCAAAGAAATGGGCACCGGTTTGATAGTGGAAGAGCTAATCGGCCAGGGTGTCAACGCGGTGACCGGTGACTACTCGCGTGGCGTCGTCGGGCAATGGGTGGAGAATGGCGAGATACAGCATCCTGTGCACGAAGTTACGATCGCCGGCAATCTGCGCGATTTGTATGCGCGTATCGCGGCAATCGGCAACGATCCGGACCTGCGCGGTGGAATTCGTTGTGGCTCATTATTGGTAGAGGAAATGACCCTTGCGGGAAGCTAAATTTGCACTGGTGGCGCTGTTCGCGCTTTGTTGTGCGCAGTTGGCTGTGGCACAGAGCGCCTCGTATGCATTGATCAATGCCAACCTGTTCAACGGTATTGACGATCGGATTCGCAGCGATGTCACGGTATTTGTCAAAAACGGAAGAATCGAAGAAATCGCCGGCAAAGATGCGCCGGTCGATGGGTCGTACACAGTCATTGACCTCGAACACAACTATCTGTTGCCCGGTCTGTTTGATGTGCATACCCATTTAGGCGCGCTGGATCAGGCGAAGCGCGCATTGGACTCCGGCGTTACCACCGTGCGCAGCGCCAGCGTAGAGGCATTTGAAGATGTCGCGTTGCGCGAACTGGTGCGCGCCGGAAGACTAGCGGGCCCTGATGTTGTTGCGGCAGGCGTTTATGTGACGCCGGATCTTGAGCACTCCATATTGGCGGATCCACGGCTCAGCGAAATCGATGGGCGTGTGGATACGGATGCCGAATTGCGGCGCGTGGTGCAGATCAATGTGGATCGTGGCGTCGATGTGATCAAAACGCGCGGCACCGAAAGAGCAGGCCAACCGCATACGGATCCAAGGCAACAGGTTTATTCCGAGCGCCAGCTGCAGGTAATCGTCGCTACGGCCGCAGTTCACGATTTGTCGGTAATGGTGCATGCCCACGGAGACGAAGGTGCGCGGGCTGCCGTTCTTGCTGGAGCCAGAAGTATTGAGCACGGTACCTACCTTTCATCCGCAACACTTGCTCTGATGAAAGAGCGGGGAACCTGGTTCGTGCCGACCTACGTGACCATGGATGAAATGAACGAAGAGCAATACGACCACGTGCTTCGCTTGCGCGGCAAACACATGGTGCCGCAACTCGAACAGGCAATCCGCACAGCTCACGCAATGGGCGTCAAAATGGCGACCGGTGCCGACAACTATTACGACAACGAATCGATCAATCGAATTTCAATCGAGGTGCAGGAGTTCGTGCGCATGGGATTCAGTAATTTTGAGGCGCTGCAGGCGGCGACGGTTAGTTCTGCTGAGCTGCTGCAACTACAGGATCAAACTGGCCGAATCGCTGTAGGCTACGAGGCCGATATGATCCTGGTGCCGGCGAATCCACTGACCAACATCGAGGCGTTGCAAGATGTATTGCTCGTGATGAGCAATGGAACGATTGCGCTGCAACGCATTCCATTTGCTGTTTCTGACTAGGGCTCGCCCTTATCCAGTAGATCCGCCAGTGTTTGCTCGCCGACCGCGCTGGCGATCGACTGGTCCAGTTGCTCGCCGAGACTGAGAACTGCCTCTTCCCATTGTGGATCGCGGTAGGAGCCGGTTTCTCCGCGTTCACGAACAACCGCCAGGATGTCCGTGAGTTGTATGCGCGACATCTCACGCCCAGGATGTAGTTCCTCTTTCTCGCTCGCGGTCAGCAGATGTTCGGCTTCCAGACCGTCGATAATCGGCCTTAGTGTCACTGACGGCACTTTCATATGAC
>CAYWYT010000335.1:0-2866 GCA_964462665.1 uncultured Woeseiaceae bacterium
TGTCTCCTGACGCTAGCTGCCGGATGCGCGGATCAGGACAATGCCACTGTCGATGCGGTATTTGCTACCTGGGATGAACCTGGGTCGCCGGGGTGCGCACTGGCTGTAGCTCAGGACGGAACGCTCATTTATTCGCGTGGCTACGGCTACGCCAACCTCGACTACGACATTCCGATTACGCCGCTAACAGTGTTCGATGTGGCCTCGGCTACCAAACAATTTGTGGCTGCCAGTCTTGGAATGCTGGAGTTGGACGGGAAATTGTCTCTGGACGATAACGTTCGTAGATGGCTTCCGGATCTGCCCGAGTACGAGTCGCCGATCACGCTGCGGCATTTGCTGAACCATTCGAGCGGTTTGCGTGATTATCTGATGCTATTCCCGCTGGCAGGACGCGACGACTATTTCCCTCTTTCGCATGCCCAGATTTTGGCGATGATGTCGCGTCAGCGTGCGTTGATTTCCCCGCCCGGCGAGCAGTATCACTACAGCAACACGGGTTACATGCTGCTGTCACAGGTTGTAGAACGTGCCAGTGGCAAATCGCTGGGCGAGTTCACGCAGGAGCACATCTTCGAGCCGTTGGGAATGGACGAAAGCTTGATGTACGAAAACCTCGAGGAAATCATCCCGCGGCGCGCCACCGGCTACATTCGCGAGGACGATGGCAAGGTACGCATCGTGCATAACTACAACTTTGATGTTGCCGGCGACGGACAACTCTACTCGACGATGGAAGATCTGCTGCGCTGGGATAACTATTTGCACGGCGCCGTGCAGCCGGCTATTTATCCGCTGATGTTAACCGAACGCTACCTCGACAACGGCGAGCCGATTGAAGACGCGCAGGGGATTCGTCGTATCGAATACCGTGGTTTGCAAACGGTCGGACACAGCGGAAGCTCGTGGGGATTCCGTACCGAGCTGGTGCGGTTCGTAGAGGCCGGTCTGTCAATCGCCATCTCCTGCAACAGCGGCGGCATCAACCCGTATGATTTGGCAAGGCAGGTTGCTGATCATTATCTCGCTGAGCAGTTAGGGCCGATGCCGAGTGAAGAAGTGTCTGACGGCGACGAACAGATTGCAGACAAAGGTGGATTGCCAGCAACGTTGACGGCGGGTCAGTTGGCAGAATTTGCGGGTTCATACTACTCAGCGGAACTGGACGCTACTTACCGCTTCGCTGTTGAAGATGGTGACCTCGTACTCCGAATTGAACAAGAGCCACGCGTTACAGTCTCTCTGGTTGGCGATGATAGGTTCGAGTTCGGCTTCCAGCCGGCAGGGTGGTGGGACCCGGAGTTAGTCATTCTGGAATTTGATCGTAACCGCGCAGGACTTGTCACCGGCTTCGGTCTGAGTGCGGGTACGGAGCGCGGTATCGTATTCGAAACTGGAGAAGCTCGATGATGAGGAAATGCATGGTCCTAAGCGCGATGTTCGCGTTAGTTGCCTGCGCGCCTGACCCTGTCGGCATGGTCATAGTCAATGCGCGAGTCATTGATGGTAGCGGTGGCCCGTCGCAATACGTGAACGTCCGCGTCGTAGCGGATCGCATCACCGAAGTTGGAAGCTTCGAGCCATTAGAAACGGACACGCTAGTTGATGCGCGTGGCTTGGTCTTATCGCCAGGCTTTATTGACGTCCACAGTCATCACGACATTGGCTTACTTGAAACGCCAGGAGCACTGGCAGCCGTAAGCCAGGGAACCACGACGATCGTGGTCGGGGCTGATGGGGAGCATAACTTTCCGTTGGCGGAGTTTTTTACCAGCCTCGAAGAGTCGCCGGTCGCCGTCAATGTAGCCAGTTTCGCAGGGCATGGCACGTTGCGAAGTCAGGTGATGGCGGAGGACTATCAACGTCACGCGACAGATGATGAGCTAGCCGAGATGGGCGGCATGTTGCGCACGGAGATGGAAGCCGGAGCACTGGGCCTGTCGAGCGGACTGGAGTATGACCCCGGGTCCTTCTCGTCTACTGACGAGTTAGTAGAACTTGCCAAAGAGGCGGCTCTTCATGGAGGGCGCTACATCAGTCATATCCGCAGCGAGGATCAGTATGTCTGGGAGGCCATTGATGAGGTGATTCACATCGGTCGCGAGGCCCAGATTCCGGTTCAAGTGACGCATATGAAACTCGCGATGAATCGATGGTGGGGACAGACTGACCGACTATTGGGCAAATTGAATGCGGCTCGTGAAACGGGTGTCGACATAACTGCGGATGTTTACCCTTACCCGGCTTGGCAAACAGCATTCATCTGGCTTAGGACAGTCTTCCCGAATCGCGACCTGGATCGCCGCGACGGTGCGGAATATATCCTTAGTGACATGCTGTCCCCGGAGACTATTTTAATTCCGGAATACCTTCCGGAACCCGCTTACAACGGCATGACGCTCGCCGAGATCGCCAGCATCCGGGAAACCGATCCGGTAACAACTCTGATGGATTTGCTCAAAGCAGACGCGGCAATGGAGGTCGAGGGAGCCGAATCCAGCTTGCTCGCATTTGCTATGGACGAAACCGATATTGAGTCCATCATGATCTGGCCACACACGGTCATCGGCAGCGACGGCGAACTCAATGGTGCTCATCCACGTGGCTTTGGTACTTTTGCCCGCTATCTCGGTCACTACATCCGCGAGCGCAATGTGCTGAGTTTGGAAGAGGGCATTCGGAGAATCACCACGCTGTCTGCAGAGCAGGTCGGGATTACTGGACGCGGTTCGATTCAGGTGGGCAACTACGCAGATTTGGTCCTTTTCGACCCTCAGACTGTCGCCGCTCGCTCTACTCCAGAGACACCGCATGTGCCGTCGGTGGGCATCGCAATGGTCTGGGTCAACGGGCAATTGGTGTTCGA
>CAYWYT010000336.1:0-2864 GCA_964462665.1 uncultured Woeseiaceae bacterium
CGCCCAGCCCACCCTGCTCGAATTGAGAAAGCGGGCCGGGGAGGCCCGGGTCAGGGTCCCCACTAAGTTTGAAGGAGTTCTGCGCATCGATGTACAGGTAGCTACCCCCCAACCACCAGTTGCTTTCCCGGAGCCGGAATTTAACTTGCTGGTACAGAAATGTTCCGTCAACGTTGAAATCTATTCCTTCGTCCTCCGGGCTTGCTTGCCCGAGGCTCGGGTAGAAGCTCAAGTTGACATCCGCCTTCGCAATCGCACCCAGATAGCGCACATGGTCATTCTTCCAGACACCGGAGTGCGCGGCGCCGTATAGATTCGTGCCGTTCTCGGTTCCCGCAGCGAATCCCACGCTGATGCTCGGAGGCCCTTGGTGCGGATGCGCTTTGGAATCCAGTTCTTGCGGTGGATGAAAATACGCGACAGCTATGCCAGCGCCGAAGCCCACAGCAGGTTCGGTAATAATGATCGGTATCGGCAAGAAGCCGCTGGCGCTCGACAGGTAGTCACCGATATCCAGCTTGCCGTCCTCGGCATCAATCATGTTCTCGTCAAACCACTTTGAAGTGGATTCGAGCCAACCGGCATGGCTGTCTGGCGCATGCGCCGTGAGCATGAAGGCGGCAACCACTGCCAGGTATTTTCGTCGTTGCTGCATTCGTTCTACTTCAGGGTCAAGCGGCTTGCGCGGCTTAGAATGTCGCCTGGATGAATACGACCGGCCCAAGGTATTCGAAGTCGAACTCACCGTTCAGCTCCGAGCCATTAGACTTGACGTTGGTATTGAAATACCGGACTCCGATGCCGCCACCGAAATGCCGGGACGGCTGCCAGTTCAGGTCTGCGTCAAACTCCCAGATCGAGCCGTCGATCGAATCGATCTCGATCGCAAAGCCGATGAGCTGGAGATCCAATGCCAGCGACGGCGAGATCGCATACTCATAAGATAAGCCGAAATGCGGCAGCGGCGCGGTGACGTCTGCATTTTCCGCACCCGTGGACGCACCAGGGCAGCCCGGTGGCGTCGTCGGTGTTGTGGTGAGGTTACAGACGTTGCCGCTCAATTGGAGCCCTATATCAAAATTCGCAAGATGCAGACCAGCCTTGAGTTGCAGGTCCATTCGCTCGCTACGCTTCATCGAAAATCCGTAGGTCAGCCGGGTGATGCTGGTATCGAAACTGGTGCCGACCGTGCCGCTCTCGATAAAGGTGTCGCCGATCTGGAAAGGCGGTGAGAAAGTATCTGTATTGCTACCGTCACGATTCAGCGTAAAGGCCTCGATTTCCAGCGAATTGCGCTGCGAAATCCGCCATCTTGCGCCACCCCAGCCAACACCATCGCTGTCATCGACGCCGAGCGCGTCCTCGATACGGACCGGCGGAGCCGGCACGTCCCCCGTAGGGTTGATGTTTACTCTTGAGTCGACGCCCGCCCATAAGCCGCCCACACGAATCTTGAATGGATCATTGATCAGATCGTAATTCTCTTGCGCAACCGCAGACAGTGGGAACGCAATGAAAACGATGCTAAGGAGGGCCAATCTCTTGGACGACAGATTATTCTGAGTATGCATAACTCTAGCTCACGAAGATGGTTTCGAGGGATCTTGATTATCGGGGATTCATCCGGGTAATACAGTCGCGACATTTACCTACGCTTGTCGCAGTATTACTTATTGGACACGCTCTAATTTGCCACACTCGGCGCTGCAATACTACCACCGGAGAGAGTTATGCAGATGAAGTTGCTTTTAGACACACTTTCCTACGGCATCGCAATAGTGGCGATTACGTCGTGCTCCGGCGAGGAGTCGACCTCGGAGGCGCGCGGCGACGAGCATGCTGTTCACTGGGGTTACGAGGTCAGTGACGGACCGGCCGTCTGGGGCTCGATGAACCCCGATTGGGCTTTATGTGCACAAGGCGCCGAACAATCACCGATCGATCTTGCGAGCGCCACGCAGATCGAACTGCTCCCGATGCAGCTCCACATCCTGCGTGGGCAAGAGCTCGCGGTGTTAAACCAGGCGGGCGTCATCGATGCACTCGACAACGGTCACACGATTCAGATCAACGCTGAGACGGGTGAGACGCTGACCGTTGCTGACAAGTCGTATGCACTGGTGCAGTTTCACTTCCATGCGCCGAGCGAACATACAGTCAATGGCAAACACTACCCGATGGAGATGCACTTCGTGCACAAGGCGGACGACGGTGCGCTTGCCGTTGTGGGCGTGCTGCTGGATGAGGGCGCAACGAATCCCGGCATCGCGCCGCTGTGGTCACAGCTCAGCGCGGCGCCCAACGCGACAACTATTCGGATGCCGACAGATTTTGTGGAGCACATTTTTCCAGACACCGGTACGGGCTACTACCACTATGACGGTTCGCTCACGACACCGCCGTGCAGTGAGGGAGTGAAATGGTATGTACGAAAAACGCCAACCACACTTTCGAAACAGCAAATCGCTGCATTCGCGGAAGTTTATGACCACAACAATCGACCGCTGCAAACCCTCAACGAGCGAGTCTTATACCTGGACGAAGAACCGGACGTGGTCATCCGCTAACAGAATGGCGCCGTTATCTTATGGCTATTAATTTGTCCTGATCGAATTCGAGCACTTTGGGTTTTCCGACCGAGCCACGGTTATAGGTCCAAATATGGAGTTGAGTCGTACCGACTTGGCGCCCTGCGTTAAGGACGGCGTGCTCTTCGACTTCTTTGGATGACGGCTTGCCGCAGTATTTTAGTACTTCCGCGCTGGTCATGCCCACGCTGACTATCTTGCTGCCGCATCTAATAGTGTCTTCTGCTGCGACTTCGGCAGTGAAGAGGCATGCCGATAAAATCAATAAACACATTC
>CAYWYT010000337.1:0-2848 GCA_964462665.1 uncultured Woeseiaceae bacterium
AGATCGCCAGTACGACGGCTATTAGGATGTCAATAATCGGCATCAGAGATGTCGGCTAGTCTGCAATCAGGGTCGGATGGCTGGAGATTCTAACAGATCAGGGATGCGGTACTACTTGTCCTTTCTTGCCCGCTTTTGCCAAAGCCGCGGCGACCGCTTCGGCACTCTCACGATCCTTCTGCGGGCCAACCCGCACGCGGTGCAATTCGCCCGAACTGGTCGATAACTGACTCCGGAATGCCGCAAATCCTAACTTCTTGAGATCGGCTGCCAGCTTATCTGCGTTTTCCTTATTACCAAAACTGCCCAGTTGCACCGCCCACATACCCGTGCTCGATGCCGGCTCGGCAACCGCAGCGACAACAACTTCTGGCTCCGCTTGCGCGGGCTCGGGTTCAGGTTCAGATTCAGATTCAGATTCAGATTTTTGTTCAGGCTCAAGTTCAGGTTCAGGTTTTACCTCGCGCTGCGGCTCTGCAGCGGGAGGATTATTACTCGACGCCGCCGGAACCGGTTGGGTCCGATCGCGATTTAAGATGATCGTCTGGTTCTCTTCACCGGATTGGCCCGGCAGAGGTACCTGCTGGCTGATCACTTCGCCGCTATTGCTTGGTCCGTCCAGAAAAACGGGCACGACAAGCACAACAAACAAGACGAGTACGATCGCCCCAATAATTCGTTCTTTCAAAGCTCTATCCATATTCCTGCCCTAGCGGCGCGAGTATAACCAAAGCCGCACCTACAGTATAAAAAGAGCCCGTTACGAGGAGCAGGTCATTTGCGGCTGCCAGCCGCTCTGCCCTCTCCAGCGCCTGCTCAAATGATTCCGCAATCCAACAAGGGCGGTCCGTAGCAATTGCAATCCTGCGCGCCAGTTCACTCGCCCGAATTGCTCGCGGACTGTCTGCCGTGACCGCAATCCAATGATCTGTGAGCTCGTTCAACGGCTCAACAACAGCCGCTACGTCTTTATCATCCAGCATACCAATGACAGTCACCGCGGCGCGGCCTTGCTCCGTTGTGCGGAGCGTCGCAGCCAATGCGCTCGCCGCCGCAGGATTGTGCGCCACATCCAGAATCCATCGGCCCGCAATTGTCTGCATACGTCCGGCAAGCGAGACATTGGCCAATGCGCTATTGATGACGTCTGCGTCCAGTAGCGACTCGAAACCTGCCGACTCGAGCAACATCAAGACGCCCGCGGCGTTCTGCAGCTGTATGTCTCCCAGCAGTTGGGGCCTGGCCAGATTCTGTACAGCATGACTGACGCCCTCCCACGACCATTCCTCACCTGCCGTCGTCCATCGGTAATCCCGATCAACGGCGATTAAGTTGGCCTGCAATGATCTGGCGGTTTCAGCAATGGCCTGCGGCATTTCCGGAGCAGCAAAAACTACCGGTTTTTGCACACGCATCACGCCCGCTTTCTCGCGTGCAATGTCCTCGACGTTGTCACCCAACCAGTCACAATGATCGAGCGATATGTTGGTGATCAGACTCGCCGTCGGCTCGATAGCATTAACGGCATCGAGGCGGCCACCCAAGCCGACCTCCAACACTGCAACATCGACTTCTGCGGCTACAAAGACGACCAACGCCGCAAGCGTTCCGAATTCGAAATAGGTCAGAGGTACTGATTCTCGCAGCGTCTCAATTGACTCGAATGCAGCGACGATCTGCGCATCGCTGGCTTCTTCGCCGTCAACTCGTATGCGCTCGTTATAGCGCTGCAGATGCGGCGAGGTGTAACAACCGACTTTGTGGCCCGTCGTGAGCAACAGCGCTTCGAGCATCGCGACACTCGAGCCTTTGCCGTTCGTGCCTGCAACATGAAAAATAGTCTTGGGAAGCGCCAGGTTTAGCCGCTGCAGCAAAAGCTGCACGCGCTCGAGACCCAGATCAATTTCCTGCGCAGAAAAAGTTTCGAGTCGCGCCAGCCACTCATTGAGCTGCAAACCGCTGCTCTGCATCTGCTATTGCGTGACGGGGCTTGGCCGGTTTTCGAATTTGGCGAGTAAGTCGGCGACCTGCGCGCGCATCTCGCGACGATCGACAATCATGTCTATCGCACCGTGGTCGAGCAGGAATTCGCTGCGTTGGAATCCTTCGGGCAATTTTTGCCCCACCGTCTGCTCAATGACTCGGGGGCCGGCAAAGCCGATCAACGCCCGCGGCTCGCCAATATTGACGTCGCCGAGCATTGCCAGACTCGCTGATACGCCGCCCGTAGTCGGGTCAGTCAGAACCGAGATATACGGCACTTTCTTCGTGCCCATACGTGCCAACGCGGCCGACGTCTTAGCCATCTGCAGTAGTGAAAACAGCGCTTCTTGCATGCGTGCGCCACCGCTCGCTGCGAATGAAATTAGTGGAATATTATTCTCGGCCGCATGATCTGCCGCACGAGAAAATTTCTCGCCGACTACCGAACCCATCGAGCCGCCCATAAAAGCGAACTCGAATGCGCAGGCAACAATAGGCCGACCATGCAAAGTACCGGTGGTAGCGATAAGGGCATCTTTCTCGCCGGTCTTCTTCTGCGCAATATTGATACGCTCGCGGTAGCGCTTGCTGTCACGAAACTTCAACGGATCTTCCGGCTCCAGATTAGCCGCAATTTCTTGTTGCGAATCCGGATCCAGGAAAAAGGCCAGGCGCTGGCGCGCGCCAATGCGTAAATGGTGATCGCACTTGGGGCAAACCTGCAGATTGCGCTCAAGTTCGTTGCGATATAACTGCGCATCGCACTTAGGGCACTTGATCCAGACACCTTCCGGCACCGAGCGCGTACGCTTTTCAGTGCTAATGCGCGACGGCATCAATTTTTCAAACCAGCTCATGAGGGCAT
>CAYWYT010000338.1:0-2846 GCA_964462665.1 uncultured Woeseiaceae bacterium
TGCACGATAACTTCCGCGCCCAGCGCGGCAAACGCCTGCACCAGGTTGTAAGTGAAGGAGTCGTAGTTGTCGATTAAAAGCATGCGCATTACAAACCCTTCCCTGCCATTTCGAGCGCGCGCCGCAGAATCGCGCTCTTCGCGAGCACTTCTTGATATTCATTGGCCGGCACCGAATCTGCCACGATGCCCGCGCCGGCTTGAAAACTGTACTCATCGCCCGAAAATACGAGCGTCCGTATTGTGATCGCCTGATCCATGTCGCCACCCAGACCGAAATAACCTGCAGTGCCTGCATACAGGCCACGCCCTACTGCTTCCATTTCCTCAATGATCTCCATAGCGCGAACCTTCGGCGCGCCAACGAGAGTGCCGGCCGGAAAGCTTGCCGCAAAGAGATCAAACTGATCAAAGTCATTCGCCAGTTTTCCCTGGACGCCACTGACTATGTGCATAACATGACTGTAACGTTCGATGGCTCGATACGGCTCGACGTATATCGATCCTGCCGTTGCAACACGACCCAGATCATTACGCGCCAGATCGACCAGCATGACATGTTCGGCCGCTTCCTTCGGGTCTGCCAATAGCGCTTTTTCGTTGGCGATATCTGACTCTGTATCTGCGCCGCGCGGCAAAGTGCCGGCGATCGGGCGCAACGACGCGACCTCTCCATTAAGTTTGACCAGCGCCTCGGGTGACGAGCCCACGACTTTTAGATCACCGAACTCGAAGAAGAACATGTAAGGCGATGGGTTCAGCAATCGCAGTGCACGATAAACCTCGAATGGCGCAACGTCGGATCGACCGCGGAACAAGACCGACATGACGATCTGATAAATGTCGCCGCTTGCGATGTATTCCTTGCATGCATCAACTCGGGCCGAAAACTCTTCTTCGGTAAAGCTGGCCTCTGCAGGTGTCGTCGTCGCCTTGCCGTTGCCGGCAGGAATCGCGCCGCGCAACAAACGAATAACTTCACTGCGCAGCGCTTTACGCTCCTCATCCGGACCGTCATGTAGTAGAGCAACTCGCCGCGTCAGATGATCGAAGACCAGCAACGACGCAGGTGCGACAAACGCAGCATCGGGAATATTGCTTTGTGCGTCGGTCGAACGTGGCAACTTTTCAAACAAGCGCACCACGTCGTATCCGGACACGCCGACAAGACCGCCATCGAATGGCAGGCCTTCTACCGCAGGACCGGGTTTCGGTGCCGCAGCCAGCGCGGCTCGCAACGCATCCAGATACTCAACCTGGCTGGTGGGGCGCGGCCGTGCCTCGCCATCGACGTACAGCGCGTCGGCATCCATGCGCACTTCCAGCGCATCGCCGAATCCCAGAAAGGAATAGCGCGCCAGGCGCTCGCCACCTTCCACACTTTCCAGCAGAAAGCGTGGTTTGAGTGCGCCAAGCTTGAGATACGCCGAAACCGGTGTATCAAGATCAGCAGCTATGTCGAACGGTTCTTGCATGTGTTGCCCTTAAAGAAATGCCCATAAAAAAAGCCCATCTCAACGATTGCGGAAATGGGCTTCTGGTATCTGTGCTCAGCTAATAGTCAGCCAGCCGCCCTCTCTTTATAAGGCTGCCAGGACCAGTTGTTTTTGCGTATCTCGAGCATGCGCCGAGTATCCCCGCCGCCATAACGCAGGTCAATTGTTACAACTGATACAAGGCCGGCAACACGAAGGAAAAGCCCAGCCACATGATGACCGTTAGCGGTATTCCTACCCTGAGGAAGTCCGCAAACTTGTAACCGCCAGCGCTCATGATCAGCAGATTGGTCTGGTAACCATAGGGCGTCGCGAAACTCATATTGGCACCGAAAATGACGGCGAGAATGAAAGGCTCGGGGCTGGCGCCGAGTTGCGCAGCGATACTGATAGCAATCGGAGTACCAATAGCCGCCGCGGCGTTGTTTGACACGACATTGGTCATCAGTGTCATGAGCAGCAGGAACGCACTCAGAATCATGGGTGGCGACAGTCCGGAGGCGGCCGCCACGAAGCTAAAGGCTATATAGTCCGCCATGCCGGTACCCATGAGGGCTTTACCGAGCGCCAGCGCCGTAACGATGATCATGACCACCGGAATAGAAAGCGCAGAGCCTGCGTCGCGCCAGCTCAGACAACCGGTAGCGATCATGAGTCCAAGTCCGACAACCGCGCTGACGGAAATCGGCATGATGCCGAAGGCGGCGGCGGCCACGACGAAGCCCATGATGGCGAGAGCGCGCTTGGCATTGTGCGTATGCGGCAAGTCAGTCGTGCCATCAAGCACCAACATCGAGCCGCTGTCTTTCAAGGTACTGATCGATTCGCTGGAACCTTGTACCAGCAGCACGTCACCGGCACGCAGGCGGATCATGTTCAGATCACCGGTGACCTGAGAAGTCGGAGCGCGCGCGCGATGCAGTGCCAGCGGCATCAGCCCATAGCTACTGCTGAATTGAGCCGCGGCGAGACTGCGTAGATGCAAGGGTGAACCACGTGTGACCACTACTTCGGCGAGCTGCTGACCCTCGGCGCGCAGCGGCGTCTCTTCGTTAATCGGGTGTTCCAGGTCCGACATATTGAACAGTGTGGCGCCCAGAACCTGCTCGTAATGTTTCAGGTTCTCAGGTGAATCCTTTACAAACAGTCGATCGCCCGGCTGCATTATTACCGATGGCAGCTTCGCCAGGAACAGCGAGTCGCTGCGTTGAATCTTGTCGATCCGCAAGCCATCCGCTTTCGCCAGTATCTCGGACAGTGTTTTTCCATCAGATGCACCGCCCTCTTTAATATGCAGCTGCGCACTGAAAACACGCGGCGTCGTATCTGCCATCGGTGGCGCGCGATCCGG
>CAYWYT010000339.1:0-2842 GCA_964462665.1 uncultured Woeseiaceae bacterium
AGCACCAACACCCAAATGGGTATGGACGACTCAGCTGAAACAAGCCCGGTTTGCGCAACCGAAATTACAGCGGCTAGCGGACCGATCGCATTCGCCACATCGTTTGATCCATGAGCAAAGGCCATCGCACAGGCTGTGATTATCATCAGCACGCCGAAGATTCTCTCCACGGTATGAAAATGTTCCTTCTTTTCGGCCTTGGGATCTGCCTTGATTCTTTGCACGAATACCGTGCCAACCAAAGAGATTACAATCGCGACTCCGAAAGCCAATAAGTAGCTATCGCGAATGCTTAAGTCCAAACCGACGTGTTTCAAGCCCTTCAAGATGGTGACCAGAGACACCGTAAATGCCGCAAGAAACATGTAAACAGGAACGTAGCGCCTGGCCCTTTCAACTGGATCAGGATGACGCAATATGAGCCGTTGCACGCTGAGATAGATCAGATAGGCAATGAACCCGGCCGTCAACGGCGACGCGATCCAGCTTATTACAATAGTGCCGACTGTTCCCCACTGCACGGCGTCGAATCCGATGCCAACCGCTGCAAAGCCGACAGTGGCGCCGACAATTGAATGCGTTGTTGACACGGGCCAACCGTTCTTCGACGCGATAAACAGCCAGGTACCGGCTGCGAGCAGCGCTGCCAGCATGCCGTATACGAGCAGTTCCGGAGTGTCAGACAACAATTCAGCATCGACTATGCCTTTGCGAATTGTCGAAGTAACCTCACCGCCGGCCAGCACCGCACCCAGGAATTCGAAGATCGCAGCGACAATAATGGCTTGCTTGATTGTCAGTGCTTTTGAGCCCACCGATGTCGCCATCGCATTCACGACGTCGTTAGCACCGATACCCCAAGCCATAAAAAGGCCGAATACAACGGCTAGGGAGATATAGACAATCTCTGCTTCCACTAGTGGGACAACAACAGTTCTAGGCGCCGCCCGACGCGTTCCGCCATGTCCGCAATTTCGCCGGTGAGCTCGATAACCTGATACAGAAAAACGGCGTCAACGGGATTCAGCGTTGATTCGATTTCAAAGACAGAAGACCGAAGTTCGGCCTGCATGTCATCGGTTTCGGTCTCGATTTTGTCCAACTCTTCTATCAAACCTTCAACCAGTGCTACTTCGGCACCTCTAAAGCCCGCGGTAAACAGTTCGTCCAGCTCGCGTACGCTTTTTCGAGCTTGCTTGGCAGCGTCGATATTACGATCGACAAATTCGAGAAACCGCTCTGCAATTTGCTCGGGAATTTGCATCTTGCGACCGATCACAATGCCGGACACATCTTTGGTGCGGTTCGCGATCTTGTCTTGCACCAGTAGAAGTTCAAGCAAGTCCTCACGCGGCACCGGCATGAACAAACTCTTGGGCAGATGCAATCTGATTTCCTTCTTTAGGTCATCAGCCTCATGCTCATATTTTTCGATTGCCGCTCGTGACTTAGCGGCCTTGTCCCAATCGCCAGCTACCGCCGCTGCAAAAAAACCTCGCAGTTCTTTAGCGCAGCTGTACGCGATACCGATATGCTTTTCGAGTGGGACAACGGGCGATGCGCCAAAGATATTTGCCAACATGATTGCCATCCAATATTAACCGCTCAGGAGATTTTCGGCGCCATCCTAACATAGCGAAATCATTTACCAAGCGAATTCTTGCGCTACTCATTTGAGGCCGATAGGCGTCCTAATCGGTCGCTGCGTGCTACACTCGCCAGCCCTTATGAATCAGGCACTTGGCTCGATGAATCACTGGTTAATGAAGTCCGAACCCGACGTTTACAACATTGACGACCTGCAGCGAGACGGGCGCGAAATGTGGGACAGCATTCGCAACTATCAGGCGCGCAACATGATGCGCGACGACATGCGTATCGGCGATGAGGTTTTCTTCTATTACTCCAATTGTAAAGAACCCGGAATTGTTGGCATTTCGAGAGTCTGCAGCGAGCCCTACCCGGACCCGACGCAGTTCGACAAGAAATCAAAATACTTCGATCCGAAAGCCACCAAGGAAGTGCCGCGCTGGATTTTGGTGGACGTTGAATTCGTGAAAAAATTCGAGCGCACAATCACGTTGACCGAATTAAAATCACACCCCAAACTCGAAGACATGATCCTAACGCGACGCGGCAATCGCCTATCGATCATGCCAGTAGAAGACCAGCACTGGACCTACATCCTGTCCCTGCTCTAGCCAGTGACAGTTACCGACCTTGCACTATTTAGGTGCGTGCGCCGTTTTGGTGCGAGTTAGGTAACTGTCACCAGGATTTTAGGAGGGTTTGGATTTTTGCGGCGCCGCCTAGTGCCAGCATGATTACCAGGTCGCCGGGCCGGGCCCATGCCATCGCTGCTGTTAGTGAGTCTGTTTCTTCATCGAAATGTTCGATCTGTGCCGCATCGGCACCGTTTAGTAGCAACTCATCTTTGATGATGGAGAACACTTCGCCGGCCTCTCGGCCGCGGTGATAGTCGGCCAGCTCCGAGACCACGACTTTGTCCAGACCGATCGACCACGCGTCACGCGCGAGCTCCCGAATCGCATGCTCGGGCCGATCACCAGCCTGCCCAAAGCACAATGCTCGTCGTTCGGCCGGTATCGCTTGTGCCATATCGAATAAGGCATGCATCGCATGCGGATTGTGTGCGAAGTCGACCAACACCTTACGTCCGTCGACATCGTAGACATTGCAACGTCCGGGATTATCGTCCTGTGACATTGTCGTCAGACCCGCACGAATATCCGCGAGCGACGCGCCGAGACAATACGCTAATGCCGCCGCGGCAAGGGAGTTGGCAACATTATGCCGCGCCGCACCGTGCAAGGTAATCTCG
>CAYWYT010000340.1:0-2834 GCA_964462665.1 uncultured Woeseiaceae bacterium
CTTCGCAAAGGTGCCGTTGCCCGGGCTGAAGCTGCCACAAGCGCAGCAGATAAATTCGTCATGGAATAACGCAGCAATTATGTAGGCCGGGTTGCTGAAAACGCGCACGGCCTGCAATTGTGGCGTTCCCGCTATACGGAATATCCAGTAATAAATAAACTCATTCATGCTGGAAACAATGCAGCCCACGAGCTGTTAACTTTTAAAAAATAAACGAACTCGACCATGGAAAAGAATGTGAAGATGAAAGCGTCGCACGATCAGGCAAATCCGTTGTTGGACGACAGTATCGGGGGGGGTGTTAGCAAGAATTTGATGGGCGAGGTATGGCCAAACGCAGAACCCGGCGAAGACCCGGTTCTCTATGGTCACGCAACACTTGATCCTGCTGACCCGGTAGAGGTTAGAAGCCTGCAGACGTTCCGGTTGATATATACTGCCGGTCTCTATGGTCTCGACGATACTGGTGCAATTCGCATCGTTTTTCGTGCTATGTGCGATGGTCAGGCCCTACAGTCCAGCAATCCTGGCGCGCCGAATTATGTAACGGCAACGTCCAGCAGCGGGGTTCCATTGAAGGTTGATTACCGCCCTCGTGGCGTCTCGCCGCGACCTAGGTGGAAGGCCCTGACTATCAATGTCGATGGTGGCTATCTGAAAGAAGAGGACACCATTACGATTGTTTTCGGTGACACTTCCGTCGGCTCGCCTGGTATGCGGATGCAGACGATGGCGGACGGGTGTTTCGAGTTCAAGGTCCTCGCCGATGTCTGTGCCGTCGGTCAATTTGTACCGATCGTCAATTCCCCGTCGGTATCGATTGTGCCCGGGCCGCCTGTAACATGGAAAGCCGTGTTGCCGACATTACGCCGGCCTGGAGAGATATTCCGCTTCGGCCTGAAGGCTGAGGATCATTGGGGTAACCCCACTGAGCGTGCTTCCGGTAATTTGACTTTCGAAACGTCTGTACCCGTCGATAAACTGCCCAGCACCTTCGACTATTCAGCTGGCAACAAGTCTGCGGTTTTTGAAGGACTAACCGTTTCGGCTGAGGGCTCCTTGACGATCACTGTCCGCGACGAGGACGGCACCGTGATCGCCACGTCCAATCCGCTGGTTGTCAAAGAATGTGATTACGGCGGTTATTGGGCCGACATGCATGGACAGAGTGGGGAATCGGTAGGCCTGACCACATGCCGGCAATATTTCGACTTTGCGCGGAACAAGGCATTCCTCGACGCGACTAGCCATCAGGCCAATGACTTTCAAATCAATAATGCATTCTGGGCGTATTTGAACGAACTGACGCCGGAGTATAACGAGGACGGAGTGTTTATTACCTTTCCCGGTTATGAGTGGTCAGGCAATACGGCGGTCGGCGGCGATCGAAACGTTTATTTCAGAACCGAAGGCAGGCAAATACGCCGGTCCTCTCATGCCCTGCTCAGCGATCGTACGGATATCAACACAGACGCTCCGAATGCGAACCTTTTGTTCGACGCACTTAAGGACGAAGACTGTGTTATCTACGCGCATGTCGGCGGCCGTTATGCCGATATCGCCTATGCACATGATCCCAGACTGGAAACCGCTATGGAAATCCATTCTGCTTGGGGCACGTTCGAGTGGTTGTTGACTGATGGGTTCCCGCTTGGACACCGCTGTGGTGTTGTTTGTAACAGTGACGGTCACAAAGGCCGCCCCGGCGCGAGCTATCCAGGTGCGGCGATGTTTGGCGCTTACGGCGGCCTCACATGTTTTTTGGCGGAAGAACTAACGCGAGATGGCATGTTCGAATGTCTGCGGCGGCGTCATCATTACGGCACGACCGGCAATCGGTTACATCTGGACGTGCGCGCGCACTTTTTGAACGATTCACAACTGTTCGTGCGTGATCCTAAGGTCTATGCTAACACTGAAACCCAGCTGGTACGCGATGTAATGATGGGCGACATTGTCCACACGCCAGATGAACGCGCAACGCTGAAGTTCGAAGTCAGCGCAGGCACGCCGATCGAACGGGTAGAAATTCGTAACGGGGTGAATGTCATTAAGACGATCCGTCCCTATTCACCATCGGAATTGGGAAATCGTATTCGCGTACTTTGGAGTGGCGCGGAGTATCGCGGCCGTGGACGTGCTACTACCTGGCGTGGGCGCGTTCGTTTTCCCGGTGCGCATGTCCTGCGAATTGAAAAAATCAACGCCTGGAATCATGAACAGTTGCTCGAGACGGAAGGATCGGAAGCGATTATTTTTGAGATCATCACCACTGGGAACTATGGCGGCTTCGACGCCTGGCTCGACGAGACGGCTACAGCCCGGTTCGAGCTGGCGTGCAATCATGGAAGCCTCGAATGCGATCTTGATGGCCTCGGGTTTGATGACGTTGTCTTGGATGCCGGTGGGTTGCATCGGCAGCTGAAAGCATTCCGTATGCCGGATGAAAACACACACACGAGTTTGAGTGGAGAGGTCGATATCGATCTCACGCCCATCGGCGACAACCCATTATGGGTGTCGGTCTACACAGAAGATGGTTTTCAGGCCTGGAGTAGCCCGATCTACGCATACCGCGAAGACGCGTAAGTAACATTATCCCCAGGAACAGGAAGAAAATGGTGTCAAACATTCTGAATAAGCGCAAATTATACATCGGCGGCGAATGGATCGAGGGAGAAACCGGCGAATGGCTGGACGTCGAAAACCCGGCGACCAATGAATCGTGCGACGTTGTAGCCTGTGCCAGCGAGAACGATTTGAACAAGGCTCTCGAAAGGGTTCTGTCGCAAATTTGACTCGGCCATTGGCAGCCTTGCAAGCTTTTGCTATGC
>CAYWYT010000341.1:0-2823 GCA_964462665.1 uncultured Woeseiaceae bacterium
ACTGGAAGTTCGTCAAGAGAATGTTCGGCGAGCCTACGGAGCTATATCACTTGAAGAGTGATCCGGACGAAAACGAAAATCTCTACGGCAAGCCACAGCATGCTGAAATCGCAGCTATGCTGGATAGAGAAATAGATGTGTTCTTTGCAGAGCATGCGAACCCCGAGTTTGATCCATGGCGCGGCGGCACGGGCAAAGCTATTCTCATGTACACCGATAAGAATGAACGCTTTGAAGCGGCGTTTCCGAATTGGCGCGAGCCATACATTGAAAGGCTCGTGCCATTCTCAGATATGTAACAGACAACGGCGGCTCTGCTTCGCGCGCTCTGGGCTGTCGGGATTATGTCAGGTCTGATTTGGGCTTTGTGGCACTGGCCCGGAATTCTACTCACCGATTACAACGCCGGTGAGGGCAACCTGCTTCTACAAATGGTCCTATTTTCCCTCAGCATCATCCCTCAGGGCATCATCTATGCCTACTTTTCTTTTAAATCCAATAGCTTATGGCCTGCGGTCATACTCTATGCCAGCCACAACCTTTTTATCCAAAGGGTGTACACGTCACTAACCAGAAGTGGAGATGGGACACATTTCTATATCGACGAATTCGGCATACTTCTTCCTATAGTCAGTTGCGTGGTGGCGGTCTACTTCTACCGCCGCGCCAAAGCGGAAGGTCTTTAGGAGGACAGTCAAATGAGCTCGAGCTCTTCAGTAGGACGCACGCTTTTTCAAGGTGTTGTCGTCATCGCATCAATGTTGCTCGCCTTCAGCGCCAATGCATGGTGGGTTGATCGAACCACCGAGATTGATTCCCTGGAATTAGTCTTGCGGGACCTTGGCGACACCACCGACCAGCTGCAGGCGTTTTCTACGTACTCAGCGGGCGCTGGCCGTTCTGCACTAGCCGCGTATGGCGCCCTGTCCAAACGAGCTCCTTACGACAAAAATGCAATTCGCAGCAATCTGCTGCGTGTTAATCGCAGTACGCTACAACTTCCAATGGCCGGTTACACCGACCTGTTGAACAGTGGTGATTTAAAGACTATTGGCAATAGCGGCTTGCGAGATTCCCTCGTGGGATTCTACGAGTCGGCGGAACGACGCCAGGCGATCATTGAGAACAACAATAGCGTTTACATTGATGGCCAATTGATTCCGGCGTTGTTCGAAAGAGGTCTTATCCTGCCGCACTTCAATGGCAATGTTGGTGACGAAATAAGTAACCGGGCGAACGGCGCGATCAACAATCAACTCGGCGCCAGCTTTTCGCACCGTCCCGACCCGATCTGGAACTTCCCAATTGATTCACGGGAATGGCGTACGCTGCGTTCAACCTTACTTACCTCTGCTCAGGTTCATGCCGTCGGCGAGAACTTTGCTAACGAAATGATTTTGGAGGCGCAGCGTCTTGAAGATGCTATTGTTATCTATCTAAACGAGAGATAACATCAGGGCAGAATTCTTGAGCGACTCAGCCGAGGAAGCCAAAGAGCTTACCCAGCGTAAACCGCGAGCGGGCCGTGATTGGTCGGCGAAGAGTCTGATCATTGAAGTATTGTCGATCGTGCTCGGCGTATTGCTTGCACTGGGTCTAAGCCAATGGAGCGAGGAACGACAACACCGGGCACAGGCTGACGTCGCGCTGGCCAACATTCTTCTCGAGCTCGAAAGCAATCAGGCCGTACTGGTCGCAATTCACGATAACAACACGGCGACGATTGCTGCGATGAAGGAAGCTTCGCCGGGCGAGGAACAGAATCTAAACTTCATTCCAGGACTGCAGTTGCAGGAGACTGCCTGGGAGGCGTTCCTGTCGACGGGCCTGTCCAATTATGCAAACTACGATGACGTGCTGGCATTGTCACAACTCTACTCCATTCAAGACATTTACAAACAGTCGGGGCTACAACTGGTCGAGGCATCCATGCAAGTGTCGGCCTTTGCAGTAGTGCAAGAGAAGGAAATTGACGACGATCAATATCAGAAGCAATTTCTGGTCTATTTTGAAATGTTGACTGCCATCGAAGGGCAGCTTTTAGTTTCCTATGACGAGGTAGTCGCGGAATTGTCCAGTGATACTTGAAGTAGCGGTTCTTGATGTGAGGTCTGGTGAGGGCGAGAACTTCCGCCGTGACTTTGCAGGAGCTCAGAAAATTATTTCGAGCATGCCGGGCTACATCGAGCATGACCTGCAGTATTGTGTCGAAGACAAAAATCGTTATATCTTGCTGGTTCGATGGGAAACTCTGGAAGATCACACCGTTGGATTTAGAGAGTCACCTCAGTACCTCGAGTGGCAGAAACTCCTGCATCACTACTACGACCCGTTCCCGGTCGTACAACACTATGAGTCGATTACGCTTTAGATGAATAGAATGAAGACCCTCATCTGGATTCTGCTTGCGTTGCTTGGCGTGGCCGCCGGAGTCGCGAAGATGCTGCAGGCTCCGCAGGAGATGGCCTTCTTTCAGGATCAGTTGGGCTTTAATGCTGAGGCCATAATGGCGTTTGGCCTGCTGCAGTTCATCGCAGGCGTCATGCTGGTTTTCAAGATGACGCGTTTAGTTGGCGCAGCACTGCTGGGCGTTACCCTGCTGTTATCTTCAGTCGTCATTTTCATGGCGGGCCAGATCGGCTTTGGAGTGATCTCGCTGCTCCCGGTCCTGATGGCTGACTTGGTGGTTTGGTTCGAGATCAAGGCGAAGAAGACACCGTAGTTCGCCTCTGTAGAGCATCAAAAATGCTATTCTTCGCGCTTGAGCACCAATAACAAAAAAGTCTCGTTCCTCGAAGAACTCAAGCGCCGCAACGTCTACCG
>CAYWYT010000342.1:0-2820 GCA_964462665.1 uncultured Woeseiaceae bacterium
GAAGGACGCATGACTCTCGGCACTTGGCAGGGCATCTTCCTCTTTGAGCACCGGCGTTCTCCCCATCACCGCGAAATCGCCGTCAGCGTGGTCGGCGAGTAGCTTCTAACTTTTTTTGCAAGAGCTTCCTGCGGAGCTCTATGATTTGGCGGCCATCTCAAGCTCGGCAATGAATGCCCGTATCCAGGGAGTCAGTTTCCTAGTTGCGAAATAGCCCGCACCCACACAAATCGGATCGGGCTTCGGGTCCATGCGTTTCACCTTGATTTGCCGGCCCAGACTGGAACGCTCCGCGACCAGGGCCACGCCCAGCCCCGCTTCCAGTCCAAGACGAAGACTCGCAATGCCGTCGAACTCACCGGCGACCTTCGCATTGATTCCGTGTTCTTTAAAATAGGCCATGACCTCACTCCAATAGCCCGGATAGTCCGCACGCGAGAGAAGTAACAACTTCTGCCCATCCAGATCGGCAGGCTTGATGACCCTCTTCTTCGCCAGCGTATGATTGGCCGGGACCGCCGTCGCAAAAACTTCCTGCCGCAACGAAACCCACTCGAGGTCCGCATCTCCAATACTCACGCCGATGATGAGATCAAAGCCCCCCTCGCGCAGCCCGTCGATCATCTGCTCACTGGTGCTATCCGAAATCGTGACCCGCACATTCTGGTGAATCTGGGAAAACCGTCCCAGGGCTTTCCGCAGAATATCGCCTCCCAATGACGGAGCGTAACCAACGCGGATCTCCTCACCATCGATCTCACTCTGCATTTGCTTCTCCAACTGATCGACACCTTCGACGAGCTTCTGCCCAATGCGTTTCACCACCTCTCCCTCACGCGTCAGCTGGATGGATTTCGGACCGCGCAGGAACAGGGACCAGCCCGTGTCATTCTCAAATACCATCATCCGCCGGCTCAGCGCGGGCTGCGTCAGCCGGACCCGACGGGCGGCTGAGGAAATCTTCATATCCTTCGTCACTTCGATGAAGTTTCTCAAGTGCTCCAAATTCATGATGCGACTTTGTCATCGTTTTTCTGATACTCAAGCATAAGCTATCCGCATACTCAGTATACCACCGCGGAATTAGCCAGGCCACCGGAGATCGGGCACCATTTGCCCATGAAAAACATCAGCAGTCCGAACTTCCGCATCAGAAGATCCGACGAGAGAGGTCACGCCGACCACGGTTGGCTGGATGCGCGTCATAGCTTTTCCTTTGGCAATTACTACGACCCAGCCCACATGGGCTATCACAGCCTGCGTGTGATCAACGAGGACCGGGTCTCACCTGGCAAGGGTTTCGGCATGCATCCCCATTCTTCGATGGAGATTTTCACCTACATCATTTCCGGCGAACTCGAGCACAAGGACTCGATGGGAAATGGAAGAGTCATCAAGGCGGGCGAGTTTCAATACATGTCTGCGGGCAGCGGCGTGATGCACGCCGAGGCCAATCCGTCCGACACCCACTCCACCCACCTGCTTCAGATCTGGATCACACCTGACGAAGCCGACGGCGAACCCAAATATGCCGACATGGACACGAACGCGCTGAAGCAGGAAAACGCACTCACCCTTTTCGCATCCGGCGACGGCAGGCATCACTCGGTTCAAATGCGCCGGAATGCAGAGATCTATTTTGGCCACGTCCAGGCAGGCAAAATGATCCGGAAGGAACTCAGCGACAGCCTCCCCCACGCATGGACCCAAATGATCAAGGGTGAACTCGACGTGCTTGATACCACACTCTATCCGGGCGACAGCGCGGCCATCGATCACACATCCCTCAGCCTCCATGCCGGGAAAGACTCCGAATTCCTTCTTTTCCTGCTCTCCTGAACCCGACACAATCATCACTTCGCATCCATGACTATGAAACTACTCGCCATAGGAGCTTCTAGCAGCTCCACATCAATCAATCAACAACTCGCCAACCACGCCGCAAGCCGGATCAATGGAGCCGAGGTCACCAGCTTCATGCTCAGGGAACTGACCCTGCCAATCTTCAGCGAGGATGAGGAAAAGCAGAACGGTCACCCTGCGGAAGCCCGGAAATTCCTCGATGCCATCCGGGATCACGACGCGATTGTGGTTTCCCTTGCCGAACACAACGGCTCGTATACCGCAGCGTTCAAAAACCTTTACGACTGGGCATCACGCATCGAACAAAAGGTCTGGCAGGAGAAACCCATGCTTCTGCTCAGCACCTCGCCGGGACCGCGCGGCGGGGCGACAGTTCTGGCTGCCGCAGAGGCCACCTTTCCACGGATGGGCGCACAGCTTGCCGCATCCTACAGCCTCCCCGCTTTCTACGATAATTTTTCACCGGAGGGCATCAATAGCCCGGATGTCGCTACCCGGTTTGACCAAGCCGTCTCCACATTCACAAACGCTCTTTCCTGAAACCCTAACCAACAAACCATCACGATGAAACACATCCCCAACATCGCCGGCGGCCTGCTCGGATTGGCCTTCATCACCTTCGGCCTGAACCATTTCCTCCATTTCATCGCCATGCCGGGCGCACCGGAAGGCAGCCCGCCCGCCATGTTCATGGGCGCGCTCTATACCACCGGTTACCTCAGCTTCATCAAAGTGCTGGAGATCCTCGGAGGTCTCCTCGTTGCACTGCCAAAAACACGGAACATCGGACTGTTGGTGCTCGGGCCGGTGATCGTCAACATCCTGGCATTTCACGTCTTTCTGACCAATGGAGGCGGGCTCTTTGATCCACCCGTCATCGCAGTGTCCGTGCTGTCCGCCTATCTGCTCTGGGTCGGACGAAAGAAATTCTGCGGACTCCTCAACGACTAATCGAAA
>CAYWYT010000343.1:0-2818 GCA_964462665.1 uncultured Woeseiaceae bacterium
TGATGGACGCTGCTGGCGACCCCGAAAAGCCCGCTGACAGCATCGACCAATTTTTTGATGAAGGGGAATACTTCAAGCACATCGAGTTTGGCTACACTCTGTCTCCGGATCGCATCTACTTCGATAATTTCCACGTGGTTTACTGGAAATCTGATGAGCAGACCGAAACTACCGGAGAGTCTGAAGGCAGCGGATGGACGGCTTCCTATAGCCGTTTTATCGATGACAAGTACATGCCCTTTCTGCGCGTCGGCGACTCCGATGGTGGCGGTGGTGCCTTGCTTGAGAAAACGGTAACGGCTGGCCTTGGTATCTATTACGCCGAAACCAATGAACTGTTTGGAGTCGGCCTCAGTTATGGCGAGGCCTCGGAAGACCCGGTTGGCGGTTTTGGCAGCGATCTCGATCCTCAGTACACCGCAGAAGTGTTTTACCGTTTTCAGTTGTCACAGCATTTAGCCATTACGCCCGACTTGCAGTGGATCGTCGACCCGGTGCTCAACCCCGATGAAGACTCGATCTACATAGCCGGTGTACGCGCGAGACTGTCACTTTAGCGGTGCTTTATTCCGGCACACCCGCCTTGATCAGCCCACCGTAGAAAGCGTCGGCGCTCTCCGGATGCGTGATAGGCAGCGCCTGACGGACGAAGGTCATGTCTAAATCAGGCTGCAGTTGCAGTGCCCGTGTGAGTGCCCTGGCCGCCTCTTCGTGTCGCTCGAGGGTGCCGAGTGTGGCCAGTTCGGCCATGTGTGCCCAGATTGCAGTGACTGGATATTGTTGCGCGCGATGGGAAAAATCCAGTGCCTCGTCATAGCGCTCCAACATGAATAGTGCGATGGCTTTGCTGGCCATGAAGGTCCACATCAGGGGATCACGCGGACTCAAGCGCATCGCTTCCTCGAGGCAGGCAACCGACTGCTCCGGTTGGCCACAGTGCCACAGGCTATGACCCTTGGCGTAGTGTGCGATCGCAAAACTGGGATTCAGTTCGAGGGCGCGATCGAAGGAGGCGATGGCCTGTTCGTGCTCGCCTCGAACAATTAGCAGTCGACCGAGGCCGACGTGAGAAAAAGGGTCGCGGTCGTCCAGCGAAACGGCTTTTAGTCCCGCTTCAAGACCGCACTTTAGATCGAACTGGCGATCTTCCGAACCGCCCATGATGACGTGCACGTACATGGAATAGGCAATTCCGGCAAAGGCCGAGGCAAATTCAGGATCAAGTTGAGCGGCCTTGTGTAACAGTTCGAGCGCCTTAGCCGTATCCTCCCTGCGGTATTGATAAATATGCCAGAGGCCTCTTTGATACGCTTCCCAGGCGGTCAGGTTTGCGGTGGGCTTGCGCCTGGCGCGTTGCCGCTCGGTGTTCATTAATTCAGGTTCGATGGTGGTAACAATTGCCTGCGTAACTTCGTCCTGAACCGCGAAAATATCCTCCATATCGCGGTCGTAGCGCTCAGCCCACAGATGTTTGTCTTCGATTGCGTCGATTAGCTGGGCAGTGATACGAATGCGTTGCCCCGCACGGCGCACGCTGCCTTCGACGATATATCGTACGCCGAGTTTGCGGCCAATTTCCTTTATGTCGGTAGAGCGACCCTTGAAGGCAAATGCCGAGTTGCGCGCTATGACGAATAGCGAACGAAACTTGGAAAGCTCGGTGATGATGTCTTCGCTGATACCATCGGCCACAAAATCCTGTTCTGGATCATTGCTCATGTTTTCAAAAGCAAGAATGGCGATCGACGGCTTACTGGGCAGAGCAAGCACTTGCTGGGAATCGTCGGATAGCTGAGTGCCCGTCATGTCTGGCGCCCAGTGGTATACCTGCACCGGGGCTTTGATGTTCTTGAAGTCCTGCTGTCCACCGTCAACAAACACGGTCTCCAGTTTGCCTTGAATTTGCTGGTACACGGCCGCCGATATGCAAACTCCGCCGGGTCGAGCTGCCGCCTCCAGGCGTGCCGCCAGATTGACCCCGTCGCCGTATATCTCTCCACGGTCCTGCAACACTTCACCGAGGTTGAGGCCAATGCGCAGCTGTACCCGGTCATCTTCGGCAAGTGGCGCGATATTTTTTTCAAGCGAGGTCTGAATTTGGACGGCAGTCTGGACCGTTTGCAGGACGCTGGAAAATTCAGCCAGAATGGCATCGCCAGCATAGCGCAAGACGGTGCCACCACCACTTGTGATGGTGTCGCTGGCATAGTCGAGAAGCTTCATCACGCGTTGGTGCGTGCCGCGTTCATCGCGTTCGGTATGGCGAGAGTATCCGGCGATATCGGCATAAAAAATGGCCGTTAATTTGTGCTGAGTGAACTGATCATTCATAGCTGGAGCATACTCAGAGTAGTTGGGACCTTGCCTGGAATTTAGCGGCTAGTTTACTTGATTCTGTAAGTATCTGAATTACTGTGTAGCAAAATAGGAGAACTGCAAGATTTCCGAGCATTCGAATATGATCTGTTGGTCATCGATACGGTGTATTGGCATCGGGTCGTGGGCCTGGGGTTGTTGCTAATTGGTGCGGTTGGGCGCCGTGTTTTGAGCGGGAGTGTGAGCAATCAAAGCCCTGGTCTTGCGAGCTGACAAAATGCTGGTGTTTCGTCGTTGATACGCGAATAATCGAGGGCTTGTCCCGGGGATGTGCATTCGCGCAGACCGTTCACGGATCCTGGGAAATCCAGTTTGGATACCATGGCCAACAATGCAGATCTCCTGATTCCGCCTCGTCCAGATGTGATCGTTTCCAACTTCACCTGTTTTTCAGCGATGGTGATGTGGTCGTTCGCATTTCCGATCGCAGAATTCATGCTCG
>CAYWYT010000344.1:0-2816 GCA_964462665.1 uncultured Woeseiaceae bacterium
CATTAACGCCGAGACCACGTCGCAGCAGTCCGCCACGAGCAGATTCGAGGATCGCGGCGTCGACGCTTTGTTCGCGCAGTACCGCCCTCGCCCCGCCAGGACCTGACCAGTCACCGTGGTCGAGTATCTTGTCGTTGACAGCGATCCAGTCGGTCGAGCTTAGTCCAATATTCTTGTTTGCAGAACGCAGGATATGCGTAGCAATCCGAACGGTTGTCGTTTTGCCGTTCGTGCCTGTGACGAGGCCAATCGGCACATCGCCGTGCTCCGACCAGACCAAGGATTCTATGTCTGGCAACTCTCGTACCGGCCAGGTTTGTGAATGTCGCCCGAGGCCAATTGACGCTTCGTCGTCATCCCACAGGAAAGTTGTATCGTGCGCTGTAGATGCTGCTTCAAGTTGCAACAAGGCGGGATTCGCTTCTTCAGCGATGGACGCTCGAATCGTCGCCAGCGTTTCTTCGTAGTCCGGCTCGTCGGCGCCGTTCAGTTCGGCATCGCAAGCTGCCCATGCCCATTCATTGATCTCGGATGCGGCGTACAGTGCATCGATTGCGGCGGAGAAGAATAAGCTCACGCCCTCCGACAATTTGACCGAACTGAATTCGCATTGAGTCCAATCCAGATCCGCGAGCATGCGCTCGACGTGTCGGGTCCATACCGGGATTAGTCGATCTGCATCCGCAGCGGTACATGCGACATCGAGAATTGCCCCTGGAACGTCAGCGAGAAGACTCGGACCTGTCAGCCTGCGCGCGTCGAGAAACTCCATTAGTCGCTTTCTTCGCGCGCTATCCGGACTCCACGTTCATCGCTGATGATCTCGAGATCGTCGTCGAGCTGGAAGCCTTCAAGATCAGGAAGATCGGCTACTGTCGGCATTTTCTTGGTGGAGTCGTCGACCTTCGCACCTGAGTTGAAGTAAATAATCTGTTTCCAGGTACGCTTGACGTTGTCGGCGAGCACCAAGACCAGATCTCCGACCTCGGACATTTCCAATGCACGACTGGTCGCTTCCTGCTCATCCGGAATCACTTCAATTCGATCTGCAGATATACCCATCTCAAGCAGTTTGTTCTTCAGCATTATGGCGACTTCGTCTTCGCCACGTCCGCGCCGATTATCGTCACGCCGACAAATAAAGTGATCGAAATGTCCGGCCGCGATTTCTGCGATCTCAAGAATATCCTGGTCGCGTCGATCACCAGGTGCCGCAAGTACTATCGTGCGACTTCCTTCCGGTTCGAATCGATCAACCAATTCGCACATCGCCTTAACGGCAGCCGGATTGTGTGCGTAGTCAAGAATGACCCGGAACGGATGTTCGTTGTAGACGTTGGTGCGACCAGGCGCCTGGAAGAAGCTCGAATCGAAGGTTCGCAGACCGCGCCGAATGTCTTCGAGACTGATTTCCATGTTGTACGCCAACGCTGCGGCGAACATTGCGTTCTGCACGTTGTGCATCGCGCGGCCTTCAATGGTTGCTGGAATCAGATGCGTCCACACCAGCGGTGTGTGGCCGTCATTGTCGTAAATCGTAATCATGTGGCCGTTCATGCCCTGCTCGAGCACAAATGCCTGCCCACCTGCCCGAATGTGCCGCTTGACCAGCGGGTGCGAAGGATTCATTGTCACGTAGCACAAGCGTGCCGCCTCCGTGTAATCCGCCATTTGCAAACAATGCGGATCATCCGCGTTCAAAACAGCCGCGTCCTCAGCGATTTCGATCGGAACGCGCTTAACTTCTGCAAGCTGCTCCAGCGTGTCGATGCCGCGCAGCCCGAGATGATCTGCAGTGACGTTGATACAGCAAGCGACGTTGCACTTCTGGAAACCCAAACCGCTGCGCAACATTCCGCCGCGTGCGACTTCCATTACCGCCGCATCGACCGAAGGATCACGCAAAATCATCTGCGCCGACACCGGTCCGGTCATATCACCTGAAACGCTCAGATTACCGTCGATATAAACGCCATCAGTAGATGTCTGGCCCACTGTAAGGCCCGACATTTTGAGAATATGCGCGAGCATGCGTGACGTCGTGGTCTTGCCGTTAGTGCCCGTGATCGCTGCGATAGGAATGCGACTCGGCGAATCCTGCGGAAACAGCATATTGATCACTGGCCCAGATACATCGCGTGGCGTTCCTTCACTTGGCGCCACATGCATTCTGAATCCTGGGCCCGCATTCACTTCACAAATGCCGCCGCCCGTGTCGCGATACGACTCGGTAATATCAAACGTCAGAAAATCGACGCCACCGATGTCGAGGCCGATCGCTTTAATCGCGCGAATCGCCATATCGCGATTATCGGGATGAATCGTGTCGGTTACATCAATGGCCGTTCCGCCGGTCGACAGATTGGCCGTCGTGCGCAAGAAGACTTCCTCGCCTTGTTTCGGAACGGTGTCCTTGTCGTAGCCGAGTTCGGCGAGCAAACGTTCAGCCTGGTGATCAAACTCAAGCCGTGTCAGTACTTTCTCGTGACCTACACCGCGGCGTGGATCTTCATTCACAATATCGACCAGCTGTTCGATCGTGTGTTTGCCATCGCCAACGACATGGCCCGGAACACGTTTCGCTGCAGCAACCAACTCGCCATTAACGACTAGCAGGCGGTGATCAAATCCCTCGAGAAACGACTCGACGATGATGGTCCGACCATGCTCCGCCGCTTTTTCGAAAGCGGTCTCTACCTCAGATTGCGTCTTCAAATTGATCGATACGCCGCGGCCGTGATTGCCGGACAACGGCTTAAGCACAACGGGATAGCCGATACGCTCGGCGGCACGTACCGCATCGCGAGCGCGCCGGG
>CAYWYT010000345.1:0-2804 GCA_964462665.1 uncultured Woeseiaceae bacterium
ACATTGCGATGCCGCATAAGTGAGGAGGAGTCCATACCATTGCTTCTGGCCGAAAGCAGCCGCTCAGGAGATAAGGTAGCGAGAGGCTGCTGTTGACCCAAAGCGGACAGTCACGAATTAGACTGGTAACCAGCGAAAGAGGAACTAGAGATGGATACAATATTCCGGTTCTCTATTGCGCCTTCGCGTACAAGACACAACAATGACGTTCCATATTCGTTAGAATTACCCCAGTTCGATCAATGATGACCGTATGATCCAAAGAGCCCCAAAGGTTTGAAGAACTGGTTGACTGCACTTTCCCGGGATGCGCTTTTCAGCCTGCGAGATTTGCTGCCGATCGTTCTCGTTATCGGCGTCTTTCAAATATTCGTTATCAAGCAGCCGGTACACGGATTCGGCTCCCTGATTGTCGGCGCCTTTCTCGTGGTTGCCGGGCTCGCCTTCTTTATCTTTGGCCTGCGCCTCGCGCTCTTCCCGATTGGCGAGAGTCTCGCGCACGCGTTGGCTCAAAAAGGCAGCGCGGTGTGGCTATTTACGTTCGCGTTTGTTCTCGGATTCGGCACGACAATCGCCGAACCGGCGCTGCTCGCGGTAGCGGCGGAGGCTGCAGAGGTGGCGGTCGATGCCGGCGCCATTGCGGCGTCAGAGGAGGCGCGAAGGAACTATGCCCTGGGGCTTCGCCTGGTCGTGGCTTTCTCGGTCGGCATAGCGCTGTTGATCGGTGTCTTTCGTATCCTCACGAACTGGTCGCTGCCGGTGATGATCATTGGTGGCTACATCCTCGTGGTGCTGGCAACGAGCATCGCGCCGGCTGAGATCGTTGGTATCGCGTATGACTCCGGGGGTGTAACAACCTCGACGGTCACGGTACCGCTGGTCACTGCCTTGGGTGTCGGACTTGCGAGTTCGCTCAAAGGTCGCAATGCGATGACAGACGGTTTCGGCCTGATCGCGTTCGCGTCGCTGACGCCGATTCTGTTCGTGCTGCTCTACGGGACCATACTCGAATGGATATGATCCTTGAGACGCTGAAGTTCATTGCCGGTAGCGCCATCGACGTACTGCCTATCGTGATCTTCCTTTTCGTATTCCAGATCTTTGTTATCCGCGGACGCCTGCCGAATCTTCGCCAAGTTCTTATTGGCTTCGTCTTCGTAATCGTGGGACTGGGCCTTTTTCTGGAAGGGCTGGAGCACACCTTGTTTCCGCTGGGTCGCCTGATGGCCCAACAGCTGACGGATCCTGAGTTTCTGCGCGAGATGCGATTGAGTGCGGCCGGCGCACTGGTCTGGCGGGACTACTACTGGGTCTACCTGTTTGCCGCATCGATCGGTTTTAGTACTACGCTGGCGGAGCCTGCGTTAATGGCGGTATCGATAAAGGCGAATGAGGTGTCCGGTGGTGCCGTGGGCGTCTGGGGACTCAGGGTCGCCGTCGCTATCGGCGTGGGTGTTGGCGTAGGGCTTGGCTGCTACCGCATTATTACTGGCTTGCCACTGCAATACTTCATTGCGACAGGTTACCTGGTCGTGATGGCGCAAACCGTTGTGGCACCGAAAATGATCATCCCTCTGGCCTATGATTCCGGAGGTGTAACAACATCCACAGTAACCGTTCCGTTAATTACTGCTCTCGGGCTCGGGCTCGCTGAGGCCGTTCCCGGGCGCAGCCCGTTGCTAGACGGCTTTGGGCTGGTAGCTTTCGCAAGCCTGTTTCCGATAATCTCTGTACTTGCTTACGGCCAGCTGGCAGTGCTGCGACAACGAGTGGGCAGCTCCGCAATCGAAAAAGCAGAACGAAAAAAGGAAAATGACCATGCACTTTAAGCTAATACTCGCATTCGTCGAGGATTCAAAGACCGAGGCCATCATGCACGCGGCTCGAGAGGCCGGTGCCACGGGCTGTACGGTGATCAACAATGCCCGGGGCGAAGGAATCGAGGCGTCCAAGACGTTCTTTGGTTTGACCCTGACAACACAGCGAGATGTTGTGTTGCTGCTGGTCGAACAGCATCTGAGCCGCCATATTCTCGAGCATATCGGCGAGGTCGGAGAGTTTGACGCCAAACCGGGCACCGGAATAGCAGTACTGATCGATGTCGAGGACGCCGTTGGCATCGTCCATCAGGCACAAGAACTCGTTGAAGCAGTGGAGGAGAACCTATGACCATTCGAGACTGGGGCCCGGTACGCGACTGTATGCGTACGGAAGTAACGGAGGTCGATGGCGCCATTGATGTGCTGACGGCGCTAAAGGTCATGAAGAAGGAGCGGGTTACCAGCATCATCGTCAAACGTCGCGACGAAAATGATGAGTACGGTATGCTGCTGTTTTCTGACATTGCGAAACAGGTCATCGCGAAGAACCGCGCTCCGGAACGAGTGAATGTCTACGAAATCATGGCCAAGCCGGTGCTGACTGTACGACCGGACATGGAAATACGCTATTGCGCGCGACTGTTCGAGAACTTCGGAATCAGCCATGCGCCGGTTGTCGAGAATGACAAAATCGTCGGCATGGTTAGCTACTACCTGCTGGTCTTGCACGGCCTGCCCGACCTTGACTAGCTTTGAGTCATGCTGCTATTCGCAATCGCGCGGCGTGGCGGAGTACGAACCGATGGTCGCCTTCAAAGACGGCGACAGCCTGTTGGTCAAGAATCAGCACTTCGATTTCCACGAATACGCCTTCGGCAATACGTCAGAATATTTCGACGGCGACGGAAGCTGGGCAACCGTCTGCTCTTGGCTGTGACTTCAATCGGTCGGCGCAACACCTAAACTCTAACTATAGAGAAGGAG
>CAYWYT010000346.1:0-2797 GCA_964462665.1 uncultured Woeseiaceae bacterium
TTCGATGTCGGCGATTTCGTCACCGCGGGCGGGGTCACTGGCAAGGTGAGTCATATGAGCCTGGTCAATACGACTTTCAAGACTATTGATAATCAGGTTCTTATTGTCCCCAACAACCTGATCTGGCAATCGGTCATCACGAATGTGACGGCGCAAAGACTTCGCCGCGTCGATCTTACATTTGGAGTTGCCTACAGCGACGATGTTGAGAAGGTCGAGCGAATCCTGGCGGATATTGTCGCGGAGCACGAGCTGATTCTTGACGAGCCAGAGCCGATGATCAAACTGCACGAACTCGCCGACTCTTCAGTGAACTTTGTGTGTCGCCCGTGGGTGAAAACTGACGACTACTGGGATGTTTACTGGGACCTGCTGCGAACTGTGAAGCTGCGCTTCGACGCCGAGGGCATTACGATTCCATTCCCGCAGCGCGAAATTCACACCGCCTCGGACTAGTTATAACTGCCCGCGTATCGGCAGGATGCGCACCGGTAAACGCCGCTATCGCGGTGAATATTATTGTTCTGTTTGCCAGACTCACTGCGTTGTCGAAACATCCAAATCAGAGAATCGGTCGCTCAGAGCCTCAATACCGTTCTTTGCCGCATCTCCACACGGATCCTTTGATCTGTGCATACGATTCCAGGCTGCCCGTGCCAATATGGACAGCCCACCGGTCGCAACCGCGACACTACCTGACAGCAGAACGCCGGCTTCATCAACCGCCAGACGTGGCGATGCGAGCGTACCGACTACCTTGATGTATGGATTCATGATCTCACCTGCGCTGATAACGATACCTTTCTTAGGTATCGTGCGAACATTCACATCAAGTGACTCACTATTGAGATCGATCTCAGAATTTATGACCATGCGCATTTTATCGGTCGCAATCAGCGATCCTGGATTGTTCGTTACGACCCCCGAACTAAATTCCAGCGGAATGATCATGCATTCAAAATCGGTATGCGTTTCAGTCTTGCTAAACGGATTGATCGTGCCAACGATCTCGTCGAGCATGTCGCCGTATAAGGCACGCAGGAATCGATTGTTGACGAGACGGCCGCCGCGCGTATTGATAAAGAATATTCCATTCGAGTTGCCAAGCAACGAGCGCAGGTCGTTTCCTGTGGACTCGAAATTCAACTCGATGTCACCTGTCATTCCGAGATTTTGATTGGCGTTAGTCATGCCCAGCGCGAGATCGCGCGCTACAAACTCAAGGCTGACACTTCCCTGACCGCCGTCTGGATCAAGACGGCCGCGCACACCTACAGCGCCGGACTTTGCCTTAAACCCGGCCTGAGAAAGCTCGAATACTCCGTCCTGCAGACCGGCTCGCAGAAGAATGTCCCGAATATGCAGCGTGCCTCGTTGCAATTCCCCGATGTCGATCGCAACGCTGGCGTTGAGTTTTGCCAGTGCCGCAAATGGCATCGTGATCTCGGGAATCAAGCGGCCATCATCAAACTCGGGGGTTGGGTCGTATTCCGGCTCGTGATCTTCAAGCAATGGAGCAAACACGATCGAGTCAGACTGAATATTAACGTCCAGATGCGGAACATCTCCGTTGCGATACTCAATGTCACCCTTGATGTCACTAGCGCCCAAAGTTGCGAGTAGATCTTCAACCTGTAACACATCGCCACGGCCTGTCACCTTCGCGTTCAGAGTAAAGCTTTGTTCTCGAATGCGGATTCCATCCAACATTCCGAGTGCACCAACATTGGGGATATTCATGCTCAGATCAAATCGCGTCGCGGACAAATCTCCATCGAAATCAAGAGTTCCTTGTCCTGATAAGTTCGCGACCCCAACGTTGAGATTGAGATTTTCCACTGACAGTGTCGAATCTCGTAACTCACCCTCTATCTCGACCAGAAATGGCGCCTCGTTCGCTTCGAAATCACCAAATCCTTTCAGCAGGGATTGCACATTGGGACCACTGGCTCGAACCTTCAGGTTTGCCCAGCGACGGGACGCTGGCAAGCCCAGTTCAAAGTCGAGATTAATTTTGCCCGCTGCCCGACTCAACTCAAGCGCTTCTAAATCGATCCTGTCCGAGCCTAAGGTGATACCGCCTGACAAATCGTAAGGGCCCGGTCGTACCTCGAAGTCACCAAGCTGTTCAACCACCTCAGTAAACGCCGCGCCGCGTGCTGCAAAGTTAAAGTGACTACCCGCTGCGCCGCTACCAGGCACAAGTACACCATCCAGCTCGATGTCGGAGCTTCCCAACTTCCCGGTCACACCGCGGATACGGTAGCCGTCATCGCGAATCTGCAATTGTCCGTCGAAGCTGTAGGGTTGCACGGGCACGCTATCACTTGCTGCGAAAACGCCAATAAGCGCGGCCAGGTCCGGACCACTTAGCTCAAAGGCAAGATCAGAGCCGAGCAACTCGTCGGCCGTCCTGATCAGCCCACGAACCTGCAACGATACATCCTCGATGGCCAAGGTCAGCGGCTCGATGCTGCGAATCCCATCCGCGCTATATTCAGCGCTGCCGTTTAGTTCAAATGGGGCATCAGGCAAGTCATCAACACCGTATGCGCTGGCAAGGCTATTAAGACTCGGGCTCTTCAGCTGAAAGTTCACGCTCGTGCCGAAGTAGTCCGGAGCGTCGCCTAGCTTACCGTCCGCAAGCACCGTACCGAGCGATGTTTCCAACTCCAGCTTTACGAGCTCAAATCCATCGTCGGCGACATCGATTGTGAATGCGGCGGAAAATGGGCCGGTCGCGGCGCCTGGAAGGTTAAACACTTCGCGAAATCGTTCAATGTCGGGGCCATCGATT
>CAYWYT010000347.1:0-2774 GCA_964462665.1 uncultured Woeseiaceae bacterium
TCTGCGTCAATCGCAACTGCGTTACAAAATCTTCGCGGTGGCGAGCAACCCGATACTCTGCGGACGCGACGCAGCTCACGCCGTACGAAGAAGAGCGATGCGGCAATCGCAATCAGTGGAATTGGCGACTTGATGTCGAATTTTGCGCGCTGTTGCCGTCCGGTGCCACCGGAAGGTGTCGTTGGCTACATCACACAGGGCCGCGGCGTCAGTATCCACCGCGCCGACTGCGGAAATTTCCTGGGATTGAATCAGCGTCATCCGGAACGAATGATTGAGGTGAGCTGGGGAGAATCCGAGACGGCGACCTACCCGGTCGAGCTGTGTCTGCGCGCTATGGATCGAGGTGGATTACTACGTGATATCAGCGCAGTTCTTTCCGATGAGAAAGCCAATGTCACAACCCTGTCTACTCATACCGACCAAGAATCCTTGGAGACCGTGATGGATATCAGCGTTGATATCCGGGACCTGCCCACCTTGAGTACAGCTATCAGCCGTCTCGAGCAGATCCCGAACGTGATCTCAGTCAAACGCCGCGCTTAGGCCTCGGAGCTACCCTTACCCTTAACGATATCGGTGGCCAGAGCCATCATCGATGTCAGGTCGCCCAGGTTAGCCGGTACAACAAAGGTATTTCCGACCTTGGCTAGATTGCCGAATTCACCAATATATTGTTCGGCAACACGAAGTTGCATTGCTTCCGCGCCACCCTCCGCAGTCATACTGGCAGCAACCTTACGCAATCCCTCAGCTGTTGCAGCAGCGACGGCGGTAATCGCGTGCGCTTCACCATCGGCTTCATTGATCTGCTGCATTTTCGTCGCCTCCGAAGCCTTGATCACTTGCTGCTTCTCACCTTCGGCTTCGTTTATCTTGGCGTCACGCTCACCTTCTGAAGTCAAAATAACCGCTCGTTTTTCGCGCTCTGCTCGCATCTGTTTTTCCATAGCGTGCAAAACATCCTGCGGCGGATTGATGTTCTTTATCTCATAGCGAAGCACTTTGACGCCCCACGGGTCGGACGCTTTGTCCAACTCAGCGACGACATTCAAGTTAATTGCACCGCGTTCCTCGAAGGTCTTGTCGAGATCGATCTTGCCGATTTCCGAACGCAGCGTGGTTTGTGCCAGTTGTGCGATCGCGAACATATAATTTCCGATTCCGTACGACGCCCGCGCCGGATCCAGCACCTGCATGTAGAGCACCCCATCGACGCCTACCTGAACATTATCTCTCGTGATACAGATCTGCTCGGCGATATCCACTGCCTGTTCCTTGAGTGTGTGCTTGTAAGAAATTTTGTCCATAAACGGAACCAGGAAGTGAAATCCTGCATCGAGTTTTTTTCTAAATTTTCCAAGTCTTTCTACTACGTAAGCACTTTGTTGCGGAACAACGACCGCAAGTTTGAAAAGAATAACAACCCCGAGAACTGTGAACGCTAGTGCTACATACAATCCTTCCATTTCGACTCTCCTTCAGTTCCGTTTAGTTGGCAGACACGTGCAAGGCCAGACCTTCCACTTTTACAATTTTGACCCGAGAGCCAGCTACAATTATTTCATCGCCGACGTTTCGGACTGTCCAGTCGGTGCCGCGGAATTCGGTCCGCGCTTCAGCTCCGGGCGACAGATCAGCGCCAATTTCTACTGACTCACCCGACATTGACTCCGGGTAATTCTCACCGCCGGAGCGAATTTTCGAATAAATCATTGGACGAAAAGAAAAGAAGAAAACCAGCGATAATGTTGTGAACGCTAACCATTGTCCCCACTCCGGAAGCACGATGCCGAATAAACCCAGCAAGCCCACCAGCGCTGCCGATACCCCGAGGAATACAAGATAGAACTGCGCTTCTACGGCGAACAGTTCGATGCTAAGAAAGACAGCACCAAGAATCATCCAAGCCCACCAAGTCATCACAATTCTCCCTATTCAGATTTGCACCACTATAACGCGCGTGTGTTATTTCTGGGAAGCCGACTACTGCTCGCTTCACGCGCGCCGATGTTACAAATATCAGTTACTATGATGCGGCCGAAAACAATAAAAACAAGGGGAACCGGCATGCAGGAGCTTGTATCGAAGATCAGCGGATTGATATGGGAGCCAACTCTGGTATGGCTCTGCCTCGGAACGGGTCTGTTTTTTTCCATTGCCACGCGCTTTGTCCAAGTGCGCATGTTCCGCGAGATGTTTCGTCTGATTTTCTCGAGTAAGGAATCTGATCGCGGTATTTCAAGCTTTCAGGCGCTCGCAGTTTCTCTGTCGGGTCGAGTGGGCACGGGCAATATTGCCGGTGTCGCGGCGGCCATTGGCTTCGGCGGCCCTGGCGCCGTGTTCTGGATGTGGGTAGTCGCCTTTCTTGGTGCCTCAACAGCCTATGTCGAGTCCACCCTCGGCCAGATCTACAAGGAAGTCGACGAAGGCCAGTTTCGTGGTGGACCGGCCTACTACTTCGAAAAGGCGTTGGGTCAGAAATGGTATGCGTGGCTATTCGCCATTTCGACGATTTTCGCGGTCGGCATGCTCCTGCCAACAGTACAATCAAATGCAATTGGTGAAGCGATTCAAAACGCAGTCGGAACTGGCGCTGTTTTGGATACAGCGGTGGGTAGCGTCACTTACACCAAACTAATTGTTGCCTCCGGAACGGTTCTGATTCTTGCCTTCATTATTTTTGGGGGCGTCAAACGAATCGCTCATTTCACCCAGATCGTAGTACCGTTCATGGCGCTGGGTTACGTTCTCATGGCGCTCTTGATTATCAT
>CAYWYT010000348.1:0-2770 GCA_964462665.1 uncultured Woeseiaceae bacterium
GTCTGTTCTTGTAATTATTACGGAATGCACCGAAAACTGTGATTCAGGCGTGGAATCCCACCCTAAATACAAGGAAAATAAGCGCTGATCAGGTAATTTAGACTAAATATGAGCGGCAATAAAACTTTAAGGTTCCCTCAAACCCGGATGCGACGCAGCCGGCGCACTGCGGCGCTTCGCAGTTTGGTTGCAGAATCGGCTCTCGGGCCGGGCGATTTGATCTACCCGGTTTTCATTCTTGAAGGCGAAAACCGCACGGAAGCAGTGCTTTCGATGCCTGGCGTCGAGCGCAAGAGCGTCGACAAGTTACTTCTCGAGCTGGCCGATGTGGTGGCACTGGGAATTCCGGCTATTGCCCTGTTTCCCGTTGTTGACGACGAAAAGAAGTCTCTGGATGGCGCCGAATGCGCCAATCCGGACGGTCTGGTGCAGCGCGCCGTGCGCGAAATCAAGGCTAACTACCCGGATTTGGCCGTAATTACCGATGTTGCTCTGGATCCGTACACCACGCATGGTCAGGACGGCATCATTGATGCTGCCGGCTATGTGATGAACGACGTGACCGTCGAGATGTTGGTGAAACAGTCCGAATCGCATGCTGATGCGGGCGCTGACATCGTTGCGCCGTCCGACATGATGGATGGCCGCATTGGCGCCATCCGCAGCCAGCTCGAAACGGCAGGCCACCACAACACGATGATCCTCGCGTATGCCGCCAAGTACGCATCTTGTTTCTACGGTCCATTTCGCGACGCTGTGGGTTCCACAAGCAACCTCGCCGGTGGCGACAAATCCACGTACCAGATGGCACCCGCAAATAGTGACGAAGCACTGCGTGAAGTCGGACTCGATATCGCCGAAGGCGCTGACATCGTAATGGTCAAACCAGCGATGCCGTATCTCGACATCGTACGTCGTGTATCAGAAACGTATTCGGTACCTACGTTCGCTTATCAGGTCAGTGGTGAGTACGCGATGTTAAAAGCCGCTACCGCAAATGGCTGGCTGGATGAACGCAGCTCTGTGCTCGAAGCGCTGCTTTGTATTAAACGCGCAGGTGCCAGCGCCATCCTTTCTTACTACGCCATCGACGCCGCTCGTTGGCTTGCTGACTAAGGTTATACTGGCGGCGTGGAAGCAGAGTCCGTCACAATCGATCGATATGGCGTCATGGGTTACCCCGTGTCGCACAGCCGCTCACCGGTAATTCACCGCCTGTTCGCGCTACAGACTGGGCAACAGCTGCAGTACGAATTGTTGCAAGTCACACCTGAAAAACTCGAAGTAGCGGTGCGTCAATTTCAACGCACTGGTGGCAAGGGCCTGAATGTTACCGTGCCGCACAAACAAACCGTCGCCAAACTTTGCGACAACGTTTCAGAGCGTGCTCGTGTCGCAGGAGCAGTAAACACGCTGTCGTTTGTTGACGGGGAAATTCACGGCGACAATACCGACGGTATCGGCCTGCTACGCGACCTGGTTGTGAATCTCGGCATCAATCTCGACGGCGCGAATATTCTGATACTGGGTGCTGGCGGCGCAACGCGTGGCATCGTTGGTCCGCTGCTCGAGATGGAGCCATCCGCAATTCGAGTCGCGAATCGAACCTTAGGTCGGGCGCAGGCTATCGCAAACGAGTTCGGCCACATGGGGCCGGTATCCGTTTGTCGTTTCAATGCGGTGCCTGTCACTGAGCCGTACGATCTGATCATCAATGCAACGTCCGCAGGTGTAAAAGGCGAAGCGCCTCCATACCCTGTCGCGGCAATTAGCAAAAATACTTTTTGTTATGACCTTTCCTACGGAATAAGTCCCACGCCCTTCAGCGTGTGGGCCCGGCAGCATGGCGCTGAGAAATCGGTTATGGGCTGGGGCATGCTAGTCGAACAAGCCGCTGAGTCGTTCAGTATCTGGCGCGGCGTAATGCCGGACACGGCGCCCGTCCTTAAGCAGATGGCGATCAACGCATAGCCTCATTGCCATTCATGAAACTAAGACTTGCGCAGCCAGACGACCTGCCGATCTTGCTTGAGTTTGAGCAAGGCGTCATTGAAGAAGAGCGCCCTTGCAACGACTCAATCAAAAAGACATACGTCAATTACTACGACCTAAGTGTTTTTCTGGCCGACCCGGACACCAGCCTGCAGGTGATGGAGCATGATGGTCGGGTTGTCGGTTGTGGATACGCTCAACTGCGGCTATCCGAAGCTGCTTTCGCACATGACAAACATGCATACCTGGGATTTATGTACGTTGAGCCTGCTGTTCGTGGGCAAGGGATTAACAAGATGATCATCGAATCTCTGATTAGTTGGAGCAGAGACAGAGGTGTTCACGATTTCTATCTGGATGTATACACCGAGAATCAAGCCGCCATTCGCGCCTATGAGAAAGTCGGTTTCGCACCGATTCTGGTAGAGATGAAACTTAACCTGAGCGAGTCATGAACGAGCGGCCGCCTTTGACCGAAAGGGAACCCACCAAGTGAAATTGGATCACATTGTTTTGCTTGCTTCCGACCTGCCGAAAAGCGTGGGATTTTACGAAACACTGCTACCCATGTTGGGTTTTCGGAAGACTGCGGATCACGTATTCGGTAACGCCGAAGAAATTTATTTCGATATTCGCCAGGCTGACAATCCGGACCACTCATATGAAAGATACGCACCCGGCCTCAATCACATCGGATTCACTGCTCCAGATCGCGATGCAATTTCGCACGTTCAGGATGTAATGAAAAACGCAGGATATGAAGTACCTGAGGTTCAGA
>CAYWYT010000349.1:0-1492 GCA_964462665.1 uncultured Woeseiaceae bacterium
CGCATGGGAAATGCACATGCAGTGACGATGAAACAGGCGTTGCGGGAATTACGGGCAAGCATCGCCACCAGCGAGTTCGACTAAGGACACGCTCCACAAGTGCTCGATTCGAGCAACCGCGCCGTCAGTGACTTGAGGGCCGATTCGAAGTAATATCGGTGGCGATTATGCTTATTAACGCAGACAGCCACGCGATCTACCGCAAAATCGTGCATGCAACGGTGGCGCTGGCGCTGGTTGCGACACCGTTACTGAGCAATGCACAACAGGGACCGCGCGGTCCCGGTGGCCCCACTGGGGATATCCAAAGATTCGTTGATTTGGGCCCCAAGGTTGGCGAACAGCTGCCAGACCTGACCATCGTTGATGACATGGGCATGCCCGTGAATATTCGCGAACTCACCAAGGGTAATTATTCGGTACTCGTGCTTGGGTGCCTTACCTGACCCCCCTTTCTGCGCAAGGTCCCCAGTATGGAGACCGTCAAACTCGACTACGCTCCTAAAGGTGTAAATTTCTACTATATTTACAAGCCTTTGGCGCACCCCGAATTCCAGAATTACATCAGCCCGATTAATATTCAGGAACGCCTGATGCACGTCACCGAGGCGAAACGTCGTCTTGGCAGCAGCATCACCTGGCTCGCCGATAACATGGCTAACGAGTATCACGATGCCAGCGGTCAGACCCCGAACAGCGAGATAGTCGTAAATCCCGACGGGATTATCGAAGTTTCCCGTTCCTGGAGCGATCCTGAGACCCTGCGTAAAGATCTGGTCCGCCTGGTCGGCGATGTCGACAACGAGACCCAGATCTCTGATCTGAATTTGCCAACTCAGCCAATGATCCCAACAGTCGCAAAGGGTGTCGTGCCAAGAGTTAAGAAGACTGAACAGTTCCAGCCCATGGAAAGCGAGGCAATTCAGGAGACCAGCCGGGTACCGTTCTATACCAAGTTGCGGGTCGAGGGCACGAACGAATTATTCACTACCGGCAAAGGCACGATGTACGTTGGATTTCATCTTGACCCGCTATACAGGGTGCATTGGAACAACGAAGCACCGCCGATGCAGTTTGAAATCACTACGCCCGAAGGCGTTAGCATTACGCCTTCCAAGATCATTGGTCCCAGCCCTGAAGTTGCCGCGGATGCAGATCCTCGGGAGTTCCTGCTAGAGGTCGATGCCACCGAAACAGGCGGAGAAGTGGATCTTCAGGTCAAGTACTACGCCTGTGACGATGCCCTGACATTCTGCGTCCCGGTGACCCAAGACTATCGAGTCACGTTGGCCAGAGACTCCAGCCATGGCGCGAGTATTCAAACCGGTGAGAATGGTGAAATCGTGTCCGGAGGCAACCGGGGGCGTCGCGAGGGCCGCGGTCCGGGCGGTGGCGGCGGCGCACCACCCGAATAGTCACGTCTGAAACGAATTACGCACAAGGCCTGGATATTTCCGGGCCTTTTTTTGCCGCGTATTTTTGCCCTGCACTT
>CAYWYT010000349.1:1592-2747 GCA_964462665.1 uncultured Woeseiaceae bacterium
ACAAGGCCTGGATATTTCCGGGCCTTTTTTTGCCGCGTATTTTTGCCCTGCACTTGCCGACCCTGTAGTACTGTTGAGACCAATGAATAGCCATCAGCAACTCAGAGCCCTGCCAAATATGCAGCGCTTGTTAGAGAGCGAAGCGATCGACGCTTTGTGCCGACAATATTCGCGACAGGAAACGGTGATCGCGCTGCGCGTGCGTATCGAGGTTGTGCGTACGTTGATTCAACAGGATGACAGTAGCGCCCTCCCCGACTTCGCCGGCGATGAGTTTTGTGAAGATGTTCGAGAGGAAATCCTTCGCGGTCGGGAGCGATCATTGAAACAGGTCATTAACGCCACCGGGATCGTGCTGCATACCAATCTCGGGCGCGCACCGATCGCTGCAGAAAGCATCGACGCGATCAAAGAGGCGGCCCTCGGCTATTCGAATCTCGAATTTGATCTTGAATCGGGAGAACGTGGTTCGCGTTATATGCATGTTGAACAGATGTTGACGAAGATAACCGGCGCCGAAGCGGCAGTCGTTGTGAATAATTGTGCCGCCGCGGTTCTGGTTAGCCTCAATACACTGGCGGATAAGAAGAAAGTGCTCGTATCGCGCGGTGAGCTCATCGAAATTGGCGGCGGCTTTCGCATGCCTGATGTCATCGCTGCCAGCGGCGCCAAGATGAAAGAAGTTGGGACCACCAACAAAACGCATATTTCTGACTATGCGAATGCCATCAAGAAAAAGACCCGCGTCATTCTCAAAAATCACTGCAGCAATTTTAAGGTCGTCGGATTTACGGAAATGCCGAAGACGAAAGACCTGGTTGAACTCGCACATAGCAACGATCTTTTAATGGTCGAGGACCTGGGCAGCGGCTCGTTGCTGGACTTAACAGCGTTCGGCGTTTCCGATGAACGCACCGTGCAGAAAATCGTGGCCGATGGCGTCGATGCCGTGCTATTCAGCGGCGACAAGCTGATGGGCGGCCCACAAAGCGGAATGATTGTCGGTAAGGCTGAGGTTATCGAGCGCATTAAGAAGAATCCGCTCCTAAGGGCGATGCGTATCGACAAGCTGTCATTAGCCGCGTTGGAAGCCACGCTGGCACTTTACCTGCATCCCGAACTTGCGAGTCAGCGCGTGCCGATACTGAAGATGAT
>CAYWYT010000350.1:0-2729 GCA_964462665.1 uncultured Woeseiaceae bacterium
TCATGTCGCTGCTTGGACTGATGAGCCTGTCCGGCATGCTGATCAAGAATGCCATTGTATTGATCGATCAGATCGATCTCAATATCAAGGAGGGTTTGGAAGGCCTCGATGCCATTATCGAATCGGGCGTCTCGAGGATGCAACCGGTCATGATGGCCGCCCTGACGACTATGATGGGCATGATTCCGTTGTTCCAGGACGCCTTTTTTGTGGCGATGGCGGTCACAATTGTCTTCGGCCTCGGTTTCGCGACGGTGCTGACTCTTGTTTTTGTCCCAGTCCTGTATGCGACCTTCTTCAAAATACCGTCTCTTTCAACCAGCACATGAGGAGTGATCAAATGAAAATCTGGGGTACGTTGTTACTATTGGTGAGCCTGCTTTTTGTTTTGTGTACCGCTGTTTATGCACAGAACCAGGATCTTCCTAAATTCCGGATCGGCATCATAACCGACGGCCCTAACGTATCTCCGCCTGATTTCGCAGGTTTGTTCAAGTCCGAGATCCAACAGATGGGTGCCGGGGAGTTTACTGCACTCTTTCCCGACGATATGCAGCTGGAGGCAGATTCCACCCGGGAGGGGGTTAAGCAAGCCTTCGAGCGGCTGCTTGCCGATCCTGACTGCGACCTGATCCTGATGCTCGGCTTTATCAGTTCAACAATCGCCGTTGAGCGGAAAAATTTCAGCAAACCGGTTGTGGCCCCACTCATCTTCGACTCAGAAACGCAGAAGGCACCACTGGACGGAACCAGCAGCGGGGTCAAGAACTTGCTCTATATCGATCTCGGTGCTCCTGCCGACCAGGGAATCATTACCTTCCGCCGCCTTTTTGACTTTAAGCGTTTGACGCTGCTCCTCGATAAGAGAGATATAGAAGGGGTGCCGGCTGTCGGAAAACTGGGAAGCTATCTGGCGAACGAACATTCCCTGACCGTGCACCTGGTGCCGGTAATCGGCTCTGCCGAGGATGCGCTCAGCCGGATTCCGGCAGATACCGACTCGGTTATGGTCGGATCGCTGTGGCGTTTCTCCAGTGATGAAGTTGCTCTGTTGGCCAAAGGATTGAAGGAACGCAAACTCCCCTCTTTTACGATGGCTTCATACGATTATCTGGATGCTGGTATGTTCGCCACGACGATGCAGGAAAATGCCGAGGAGCAACTTGCTCGTCAGGTTGCCATCAATATTCAGGAAATTCTGCTTGGCGAGGAACCGGGAGCCCTGCCGGTCATCTTTTCCCAAACCCAGAAACTGGCGATCAATATGGCTACGGCAAGGGCCATCAATGTTTATCCAAGTCTCGATTACATGACGGGAGCCAGGATTATCAACGAAGAACGGACCGATATCGAGCGCAGGTTGACACTAGGCGAAGTCGTCGCCGAGGCGCTTGCGGCCAATCTTGATCTGGCCGTGGCCGAACGGAAAGTGTCCGCCGGTGCCTATGCGGTGAATGAAGCGCGGTCACCACTGCTGCCTCAAGTCTTCATCGGAACCGGTGCATCGACCATCGACGATGACCGGGCGGAAGCGAGCCGGGGCGCCAATCCCGAAAATATCTGGACCGGCGACCTGGGATTTTCCCAGGAAATTTACTCTGATCGCAGCTGGACTGGCTACACCGTTGAAAAGTATTCGCAGACGGGCAGGGAATTCAACCGGGATAGCGTCAAGCTCGATATAACCTTTGAAGCTTCGACCTCTTATTTTAATGTGCTGAGGAAAAAGACCATCGAACGGGTACAAAAAGAGAACATGCAACTAACCCAGGCGAACCTCGAGCGGGCACAGATCAGGCTCAGTTCTGGTATTGCCGGCCCTGACGAGTTGTATCGCTGGCAGACCAAATTCGCCAACGATCGACAGATCGTGCTGAAGGCGGAATCCGCAACCTTTGACGCGATGCAGGCCCTGAACCGGATTATCAATCGTCCGCTGCAGGAAGAATTCATAGCCGAGGAAACGGACCTGAAGGATCCGCTGCTCATGGGCGGCGACCGCCTGTTCTATGAAATGGTCCATAATCCCTTATACTTTAAAGACTTTAGAACATTTGTTCTGGCGGAAGGCCTGGAAGCCTCACCAGAGCTGAAAGCCGTCGATTCGGCAATTTCAGCCCAGGAACGTTTGATCACCGGGGCGCGCCGCGATTACTGGCTGCCATCCTTTTCAGTGGAAGGGAATTTTCAACAGCTGTTTTCAAACAGCGGAGCCGGAGAGCGGGACAGTGATATAACCGGTCTTGATGACAGTGAATGGCAGGTGGGCCTTTTTGCCAGTCTGCCCCTGATCGAAGGTGGTCAAAAAAGCGCGAAACTTGGCCGTAACCGGCAGGAGCTGCTGCAGTTGAAAACGGCACGGAGCAATGCCCGGGATAGGCTTAGTCAGCGGATTTTACAATCGCTCAACAACACGAGAGCTTCCTATCCGTCAATCAATCTGTCCCGGGACGCCCTTGATGCTGCAAAAAACAATCTGCAGCTTGTTACCGACTCCTATGTCCAGGGTATCAAGTCGATTATTGACCTGCTCGATGCTCAGAACCAGGCCTTGAATGCCGAGTTGGGGGCAGCCAACGCGGTCTACGATTTTCTGATCGATCTGACGGGGTTGCAGCGCAGCATAGGAACCTTTGTAACCTTCTTTCCAGCCGACGCCAAAGAGGAATGGTTTAGGCGGTTCAAGGAGTACGCTAAAGCGAAAAAATAGTTCCCGCGTATGTGCCCGC
>CAYWYT010000351.1:0-2728 GCA_964462665.1 uncultured Woeseiaceae bacterium
GTTGATAACGGCCAGGTCACCAACGAGCAGAGGCTCCGACAGCGTTCCGGAAAGCGCTATGTCGGCACGAATCTCACCGCTTGTCGCATCTACCAATGGCGAAAGTGCGCCCAAAACTGCCATATTTGACAGGTCCAGATCCAAGCTGCCGTTGACGCTGCTGTTGGTGCCCTGCGCAAGGTCAGGAATCGACATTTGGGCCGCAATATGACCAAACCCGGGCATCGCCAGCGCAGCGTTTCCGGACAGCCGTTGTCCATCGACTACATCGAAAGACAGAACCCCAGTGTCGGTCTCAATGGCTATGTCCGGGTAGTCGATGCCGACGACTGTGCCGGCCGACATTGTTATTTCGGCATTACCCTTGGTGGCGGATTCTTCACTTTGCGACCATGCGAAATTGCCGCTCACTAGCTGGTCGAACTCCAGGCCTGTTTCGACAAGGCCGTTGATAAGGTTTACAGGTACATCGGTCAGGTCCGCAGCAATCTGCAAGTATTTGTCAGCCGACCAGTCCGCCTCTGCACAAAGCCGCATGCCGATGCTCGCAGCGATGCAGCTGCGATCTATGGTTGCTGCATTTGCGGACAATGACATCGCGGCTGGTTCAGACAGCTCGGCCAGCGGCGCTTCCTCCAACGCGAGCTTCAATTCTCGTAGCTCGCCCTGCCAGCGGCTGGGATGCTGCAGGTCGTCGAATTTGCCAGCGGCCAACAGTTCGAGCCCAGCGTCACCGTTCGCCGCAGCAAGCCGCAGGCTTTGCTCCGAGGCGTCGGCGAGGAGGCTGACGGTGATGCGCTCAAACATAGTGTCTTGGATATCGAGTTGTTCAGCCTTGATTTCAGCATTGACGATGCCGTCGTCGCCAGAGCGGTCGACGATTTCGATTCCGGTCACTTGTATTGGGCCATAACCGAACGCCGGGCTGCTGGCATTAATACGCAGCGACGGTTGCTCGGCGTGTAAGGACACTCGTCCCGTGGCTGCGAATGTGCCGTCGGCTTCACCCAGGTACATAGAGGCGTCTTCTACGGCGACATCGAACTTGAGTCCGGATCGGTCAAACGGGTCTCCGTCCAGCTCGATACGCGTGTCGCCATGCAATATTTTGAGGTCGGACGCCGTGAAGTGATCCTCTGTGAGCTCGATCTGGCCGTTTGCTGACAGCGGTCCGCCGAGGAAATCGGCGTCGATGTCAGACAACTGCAGGTCCAGTAGAAAAGGCACCATTTGGCCGTCTGCGTCGACCCTGCCAGTTATATTCTTTGGCCAGTCGTCGGCGATCGAATCGAGCTCGATACTCGACATTTCGAGACCGGCGGACCACGGTTGCTGATCGCGCCAGTTGAATGCCGCGTACCCTGATACCTTACCGCCGAGTACCTCGCTATCAATAATCGCGGCTTCAACGTGATGCCTGTCTCCATTTCCATCAATACGTAACCGTCCTAAGGGCATCGTTGCCGTACCGACCTCGATATCGCCATTGATGCGCCAGTCGTCGACGGTTCCATCGACAGACATATTTCCTGATTCACTCGAGATCGCCGGCTCATCTCCGAGCAGAGGCCACTTTGCATTCTCCCAATGCACAGCAGCGGCTACGACGGATGTGAGCAAATCAATATTCGCGTCTACTTGTACCGACATATCAGTATCAGCGGCGGCGAGGTACGAGTCGCTGATCGCCAAATGATCTTTGTCCAGCAGCAACGACAACTCACCACGAATCGGATGCTGGGCAGGCCAATCCTCAAGCAGGACGTTTAGATCAAATGTTGCAACACTCAGTTGCGACTCGACCAACCAGCTACTACCCCAGGCGATACGACCAATCCCGCTCAGGTCGACATCCGTGCTGTTAAGCCCCAGTTCGGAGAATTGAAAGCTGGAACTCGTGCCTCTACCGGTGGTGCTGAATTGAACCGCGTCATAGGCGAGCGTGTCGAGCTGCGCGGACGCGGCTAATACGTACTCATCCAAACTACCGCTGCTGACAGCATGGCCATCGGCGATGTGTACTTCGGTATTGTTCTCGCCAAAGTCCAGCGTTGTCTCGGTGAGCTGCGCTTGCAGATCCCACGACAAGGATTGCAGCAGGTTGGTGACCGAGCCCTGAACCGACATTTCGATGGGTGATGAGGTTATTACGAGCAAACGGTCGATGACGATTTCTTCGTGCCAGCTACCCGCCAGTGAAACCTGAGCTAGCACAATCTCATTCTCAGGAATGAGGCCCGATACACTTACGCTGTTGGCATTAACATCGGTAATGACCAGAGAGAGCGGCAACACGAGATTGTCAATTGTGTTGCGGAGGTCGCCGCTTTGCGGCTCTTGGTCTGATGCAAAGATTTGCACGGCTGTATCGTCAATTACAGCTTCACTTATCTGCAGCTGCAGTGGCAGAAGGTCAAGGTCGGCGACCAGCCGTACCTCTCTAATCTCGAGTGTCATTGAGTCGGTCGAGAACGCAAGGCGCTGTATTGTCAGCCCAGACCCAAGATCACCCTGCAGTTGCTGTGCCTGCAGCGCACCGTCAGTTGCCGACGTTGCACGCGCCAAAATCCAGTGTGAGCCCGACGTCGTATGCAGTAACCAGTACCAGGTGCACGCGGCGAGGACGATCAGTGACGCCGGGACCAGCAGCAGAAGGCGGCGAAGAGTCACAGTAGTGGCACACCGATCGTGAAATGAATGCGCCACGGATCACCGCTGTAGTCGAGCG
>CAYWYT010000352.1:0-2723 GCA_964462665.1 uncultured Woeseiaceae bacterium
GCCGTTTGTTCGCCCACTGGGGTGAGGGCGTAGACCATGGCCCCGTGTTCGGCCTGCTGGTGCTCGATCAGTCCGTCCGCCATCAGTTGTTGCAAGCGAGTGGTCATGAGGTTAGAGGCCAGGCCAGGCAAGCCCGCCTGGAGGTCACCAAAGCGCGCGGGCCCAGCGTGGAGGTCGCGAAGGATAAACAAGGCCCAACGGTCGCCGACGCGGTCGAGGGCGCGAGCGATGGGGCACTGCAAGCGGTAGCTGCGGGGTTTCGTCATGTGCGTTTGGGCTCCTCGGCTCGAGCCGGACAGCTCTCTTACTTTCAATCTTACACCACTGATTCATATTTTAAAACGAGTGCTTGAAATTTAGAACCAGAGTGAGAGGTCGACCTATATATCGTGCTTGACAAATTAAAGTGGCTAGATTATATATTAAAGCATACAAGGCAGCCGACCGCTGTGGCGGCGCAAGACACTCAACTTAGGGAGAGAGATGAACATGAAGTTCTCGTATGCGGAGTCAGTGCACCCAGTTCGTGCAGACCTCGAGGAAACCCACCGGCGTGTCTGGGAGAGCCTGGCCCTCCCAGGTAATTGGTGGACGGCGGCTGAACGGATCGAGATCGCTCGAGAGGCGCGTAGGGCACGGGCGGCAACCGGTGTAGCGGGCGGGACGGTTGACAACTCAGAGACTGAGCTTCCCGACGGAGCTCGCGAAGTCGCGCGGCGGGTGGGAGCCGATCCGGTATCCCTTGATTGCGACTGGTACGACAGCATTGTGCCCGAGCAGCTGAGCGACGCACAGTACGTGGAAGCTGTGGGTGTTATCGCGCGCTCGATGAGTGTGGATGTCTTTTGCCGGGGACTAGGCGTTGAGCTACACGAGTACCCTGCAGCACAGTCCGGCGACCCGTCTCGAAAGCGTCCGAAGACCGCCCGGGTGGACGAGGCCTGGGTACCGATGATTCCAAACGCTCCTGAGGGAGGGGAGGAGGCACAGACAACGTTCGGCGGACAGAACGCCAACGTGATCCGGGCATTGAGTCTCGTCCCAGCCGAAGTCCGCGGAGTTTACGAGGCGGGCATCACGCACTACATCCAGGACAAACGGGTGATGGACACGAAACACGACCCTGGACGGGCGATTTCCCGAGCGCAGATAGAGCTCATCGCGGGTCGCATTTCCGCGATCAACGAGTGCTTCTATTGAACTACGTACCACTCCATGCTGCTCCGTGCGAGCGGCAAGAATCAGGGCAAGGAATACGACCTACGGTCCATCTCGAAGCAAGGCTTTGAGAGCGGTGTCGAGCACGGTGAACTCCTGATCGAATTCGCCAACGCCGTGATGAGTCCAGATGAGCTGCGACTCGCCGCGGCTCGCCAGGCGATCCTCGAGACGATGGGAGGCGGCGCGCTCGTCGACTCGGCGGCAATCGCAGGGTACTTCAATCAGCTGGTCCGCATCGCCGACGCCACAGGAATCCCGATTGAGTCGATGGCCCTCGACATGACGGCTCCGACTCGTGAAACCCTCGATATCAACCACTTCAAGTCGGCCCGGAACACCCTGGGGCATTAGAAACGCCTTCGCAAAACCAGTCTCTGAAAGGATCTGAACTATGCAAATTTTGGCAGTTAGCAAGATGAAGGAAGGCGCGGACCGCAGCAAAATGGGCCCGCATCTAAGTAATGAAGTCAAACACACGCTTGAGGCCTACCTCGACGGGCACATTCGCAATTTCTGGTTTACGGCTGAGGGAGTTGGAATCGTCTTGCTCTTGGAGAGTGCTGACAAAGAAGAGGCGCAGCGCGTTCTCGGAGAGATGCCACTCGCCATCGCCGGGTTCATCGAGTTCGACGTGATTCCACTGCTACCACTCATGCCGCTGGGGATGCTCATCGGGCGCAAAATGCCATAGTGAGAATCCAATGACGGCCCACGATTCTAGGTAGTAAAGGAAGGAGATCTCGATGACCACTGAACTTTGTGTGCTTTCCTGTAGTGCCATGTTGGTTGCCAGTCTGTGGATTCCGTACGCGGCTGGCCTGCTAAAGACCCGGGGCCTAATGACACCCGGCGACTATGAAGTGGCGCCCTCGGGGCCTCTGCCAGACTGGGTCAACCGGGCAAACCGGGCCCACCAAAACTCCGTGGAGTCCTTTGCCCCGTTTGCGGCAATGGTCGTTGTTCTGCATCTGAGCCAGGTCAGCACGTCGATCACCGTCGGCGCGTGCGTGGCTTATTTAGCCGCCCGTGTGGTGCACGCCATCGTGCACATCTCCGGGTTTTCCGCACTCAGGGCCCGGTCGCTAGTTTTCACCGTTTCGTATATGTCGGTGCTCGCCCTATTCGTCGAGCTGATTCGCAATACGTGCGATGGGTAGGGGCGCTACGAAGCCGAACCTTCCAGCTTGTTTGGGTAATCGTTGATACGAACCTTGTGTTTTAGAAGAACAATCGGATTTAGGAAGTAATGAGGATAGGAGGTTTTGAGCATGATCTCATTCGGGCTGAAACCGTCATCGTCGCTCCAAGGGCGCGAAGATCGACTACGCGCTATTCAGAAAAGAGAGAGGATTGGATTCGAAAATGAAAACGAAAGGCCCAGACACCCCCGAGGCATGGAGCGCCGCGAGCAAGGGCTATGCCGCCAATATTGCTCCTCTTATGATGGAGGCGATGACCTTCATCTCTGAGCCGCACGACGGGCACACCAGCGGGTCGACCTC
>CAYWYT010000353.1:0-2709 GCA_964462665.1 uncultured Woeseiaceae bacterium
TGACGAATGTTTGCAATACGCCCAGCGTAGCCAGAACCGCAAACAACGATGCAAGAAGTTCGAGTGAATGTTCTAACGAGAACAGTTTTTTCACTATTGAGCGCCGGTCGCAAGTTCCGCATCCTCAGCGAGGATGCAATTGCCTTCCCGAATATCGGTACCGTGGATGCGGTCCCAGAACTTGGTGTCAATCCATTCACCAATCCAATGCTCAGGGTCCGTCATGCGAAACTCGATCTCCAGCGTATTGCCGTTATTAACGAGACGCCAGCGTTCTTCGACCTTGCCTTTAGGTCCGATCGGAATGCCTGAATTGATATAAGTAAACGGCGAGCCGAAGCCGACCGTTTCGACATACAAATGGTCCTTCTCCCAGTAGCCGACCGAGTCGCCGTTATAAGTATCTACTCTGACCGATGCGTCAACGTGGTCGCGGCCGTCCCAGAAAACGGTCCGGAAATCATTATTCATCCGGTGCACCATGTATACGGCCGTGTCTTGCTGCAACAACATCATGTTGCCAGCACGCGTCATGGTACGAACCAAACCATGCGGATAGCAGAGAGCCGCAGGGTCGGCTGTTGCATCGCCTTCGGCTCGCCGTGCCATTACCTCCTTGTGGATAGCAGTTGCCTTGGGCGTCAGCTCCGGTACCGGAAGAAAATCCCAAGGGAATCCGCCTTTCTCTTTAGACAGCTCACGAAACGCACGATGCTGCCAGACGCCGGTAAAGTCGTAGACAGGCACACCCGCGTATGCGGCCAGGTTCTCCGGGTCAAGCGCACCCTTTTGGCCGCCTTCGGCTTGCTTCGGTAACTTTTCAGGTCGGTTCGACGCTTCCTGCTTTTCGACGGCTGCCCGCCGCGCCAGGTAATCATCCAGAGATCCCGTTGCGCGAACTTGTAAGAAGCCTTCGTCTACTACCGCGCTCGACTTTACAGCGCTATTACCATCTTGATAGCTCTTCGGCGAATCAGGATCGATCGCGAGGACAAGCCCATCCTCCAAGGTTACCCAGCGCAGGATACCGCCTGGCTGACCTTTCTTTGTCGGGCGAATTTCTGCCGTCAGGGTTGTGCCGGGGGCAAGTAATTCTTTGTTCCAGCCGTCCGCAATCAAGCTCTGCAGGCTGGCGGTCTCAAGAGGCCAGGAAGAGATATTGCCGCTCTCATCTGTAACGTCCAGGCGAATAATAACGTGCGGATTACGCCACTGTAAGCGTGACACGACACCGGTCACCGACATCGTCTTACTATCGTCATAGGCGGCAGCGGAATGATGGGCATTTGCAGGTTGTGCGACGGCCAACATACCCGCGAGCACTAAAATTATGGCTTTATTCATAGTGAAGTGTTCCTCCGAATCACTACCTTAGGATATCCGGACGCGCTTGGCATGCTGATGTTCCGTATGCTGCAACAACAACAAAAGGACTTCTCTGTACATGGAACGAAATTAGTTAACATGTTATCTTTATTCTCTCTTTCCATATGACAGGTATGAGCCTTATGCTCTCGCGCGATGACATCGCAGCTGCGGCGAACCAGCTATATGACGCGGAAAAAAACCGTGAACAGATTTCGCCATTGACGCTTTCTCACCCCGACATGGACATGGATGATGCCTATGCCGTGCAGAAAGCCTGGGTCGATCGGAAGATTGCCGACGGCCGCCGCGTCACTGGCTACAAGATCGGCCTGACGTCTCGCGCCATGCAAATGGCCATGAAAATCGACACGCCGGACTTCGGCATACTGCTGGATGACATGGAGTTCACGAGCGGGGATCAAATTCGCGCTGCCGACTTCACCGACCCACGAATCGAAGTCGAATTCGCGTTTGTCCTCAAAGACACACTATTCGGCGAAGACGTGTCTATCGATCAGGTCATCGACGCAACAGACTACGTGGTGCCGACGCTAGAACTCATTGCGGCACGGAGCCACCGCACTGATCCTGAGACGGGCTACACCCGGAACGTGTTTGACACGATCGCTGACAATGCAGCCAATGCAGGCTACGTACTCGGTAGTCAAAAGGTGCATCCCGCGGATATTGATTTGCGTTGGGCCGGTGCGATGCTTTACCTGAACGGCGAAATTGAGGAAACAGGCCTCGCTGGCGGCGTTATGGGACACCCTGCTCACGGCATACGCTGGGTCTGCAAACGCTTCGCGCCGCATGGTATCGGTCTGGAACCCGGACAAGTTATCCTTGCAGGCTCTTTCACGCGGCCAGTGATCGTAAATGCCGGAGACAAAATAGTGGCAGATTACGGGTCACTCGGAACTGTAGAGGTCGATTTCGTATGACGAAGTTTCCGCGGAACCAATTCAAGCAGGGCCTGGAGTCTGGCGACACGCAGTTTGGACTGTGGCTCAGCATTCCTGACACCACGGTCGCAGAAATGATGGCCGGCGCTGGCTTCGACTGGCTCTTGGTCGACCATGAGCACGGTCCTTACGAACTCCGTGATGTGATGCATACGCTTCAGGCTGTCGCGCCGTATGAGGTCGGGACAATCGTCAGGCCTGTAAACGATGATCCAGCACTGCTGAAGAAAATGTGCGACATCGGAGTGCAGAGCTTCCTGGTTCCTATGATCGATACGGCGGAACAAGCCGAAGCCGTTGTACAAGCTGTCAATTACCCGCCGACGGGTCGCCGTGGCTTAGGAACATCAATGGCACGGGCTGCTCGCTGGAACAC
>CAYWYT010000354.1:0-2695 GCA_964462665.1 uncultured Woeseiaceae bacterium
TTTGTGGCATGTTTAGCAGTAACAACAAGGCAGTTTACCCGTACTTTGGCAACACTACCCCGCCACAGACAATTAAAACGTCTTTACAACAGAAGGCTCTTTGTACTCCGGCCAGCCGTCGTCACAAGGCTCAATAACTCTTTCTGGAGATTCTTTCTCTATCCCCTCGAAACAGAGATCCCCCCCAATTAAGAGTATCGAGACTACCAAACACGGTGCGAAGCCGCTCAGTAGAAATGCCAGAGGCAAGATGAATAGAATCGTACCACAAATTGGCGAAACGAAGATGTGATCTCTTTTACATCATATTTACTATCATCTAAACACCACAAAGATGACGAACATGATAAGGGTAGGTACAAGCGCACCTTTCAACAGCCCTAGTGGTGAAACTCCGTCCTGAAAGCAGTCCTTGAGAAGGGCCTGCCCCGCAGGGTTGGGGGCGTTGGCAATCACCGTTAACCCTCCACCCGAAACCGCACCTGCGACAACGGCGTATTTGAGCTCATCCGTAAACCCCGGAACAAGGGTCGCCAGATAGGTAATCGCTGCATTGTCATTGAAGGCGGTGAGCACCGTCGAGACACTGATGAGCGCAAGTTCTCCAAGACTCCCGAGGACGGGCTCAATCCACCACCCCTGCACGCCGCCAAGGGTGACCAGCCCGCCGAGAAAGAAGCCAACCAGTAACGGTGGCTGGAGATCGATATTGTTCTGAAAGTCGGCGGTGACCACCGCAAACCCCAGGAAAAACAGCAACCCGGCAACAAACAGGGCAGGATGATGCACATTGATAATCGTCCACCCCATGAAGAGTACATGCACTAACGTTACCCAACCAGGCACGGCATCTTCGCGCTGATCCCAGTTTGGGTCTTGAAATGGTGCCCGTTCTTCTTTCGCAAGAACCTTTGGCAGCTCCTGCTGCAATCGAAACAGCTTGACCTCCGCAAATCTCTCGGCAAAGGCCTGCTTTGCCAGTTCCAAATCAATATCCGTCCCGGAGACATGTTCGAGGTAACGCGCTTTCAATCGATCCTCCAGTTGGTCCGAGAACTTCTCGACCTTCGCGCGAATGCGCTCATTTAACTCACCGCGTTTATGAACTTCATCGATGACAGCATCAAACTCAGACTCCATTTCTTCGCGAGAGAAATATTTTGTGAGGATCTCCTCCTTGAGACTGCGGACCGTGAACCGCTCCTCCAGTTGCAGCAGTTCTTTTCGAAAGAAGATCAAGTAGAGAGCATTCGAGATGACAATGCCTACGACAGCTTTCCACCCAAAATTGCCCAGCATGAATCCCGTATCCCAGCCCCATGGCTCGGCTACCATCAGGACGGGGGGGGCAGCAAAATGCGTCAAGGTACCTCCAACAGAGACGTTGACGAATAACAATCCCAGGGTTGCGTACTTCAAGCGAATGCTTGGCTCGATGACATAAAATCGCTGAATGAGCAGCAGCGCCGAGATGGTCATCGCCGCGGGCTCGGTAATGAACGATCCGAGAAGCGGGCCGAGCGTGAGAATTGATACCCACCACGCCGTCAAAGAACCACCAAGGAGCCCAGCTACCTTGTTCATTAATGTTTCAGCAAGTTTAAGGATCGGCCGGGTTGAAGCCAGGGTCATGATAACGACAACGAACATGGCCTCCGTGTACACGACCTGGTGGCTCACGTAATCAACCGCGGTATTCCAGTCGAAAAAGACAACTATACCAAACAACAATGCGACCGCCCACAAGCCAAAGACCACTTCAACTTCTCCAAAGAAATGCATCAGGCGCGCCTTGTGCGACACCGACGTCCTCGGGACTTCGCTCTTTTTCCGTTTTTCTTCGTGCTCATATTCGAGGCGATGAGCGGCCGCCGTGAACTTGTTGCAGAGGAAGGTATGGCACACTGCGAGTAAAAAAATCAGCGTGCCCACAAGATTGAAAGGGTCGGCTACGATTCGCGCACCGAGTCGTTCGGAAATCGAGCGTCCCACGTCGCCGTAGCTCTGAAGATCGGGCGGAAACTCTATGGCGGCAGTCGCTCCGTGATCCGCCGCTGAAACCGTCACAATGGCAAAGAAGCAGCCAAACAGAAATAACAGTGTGATAAAAATAACAATAGAATGTTTTTGTGAGTTCATTTTTGTTGTCACTCCTTTAAGCCTATTCCAACTCCTGGATGGCGCCTAGTGCCTAGTATGTGATACCCCAGATTAACACCTCTACCTCTGGAGACAAGATACCTCAAGAGGACTATTCGACTGATCCGGAGAAAACGCGTAAATCGTAGATGTTTGTTCAAATCTCCTCTGTATCTTTCACCTCATTGCAAGTGAATTACTCGAGCACTCCTCGCCAGGCCCTGGTTCTTTGTCGCAATTCTTCCTTCATGTCAGCAGGTAGAAGCTCGACCTGGTTCCTGCTGTTGCGAATCTCCCAACCGCCGCCAAGCTCCTTGTAGACCGGGTTTGACGAGAGTAGGCCCTGCTATTGTACATTGGCACATCAAATGTACTATTTTCCTGAAAACTTTCCAACCTATAGATTCTCTTGTTCATATCGGATTTTCATTCTATTAATAGCTGACACCTAATTCCGTACCGATCCATTCAGGGAAGAACAATATGAAGTAAGGTGAAGTTGCTGTAGGCAAATGCTCTGCTAGGATGTTTCTTGAACATTCGAACAGGCCTTACG
>CAYWYT010000355.1:0-2673 GCA_964462665.1 uncultured Woeseiaceae bacterium
ATCGGCTTGGCCTTCGCGGCCGGCGGGCTGATGTACGGTGTGGCGCAGGACATCACAGCCGCGGATGGCTGGAATGATGTATTTTTTATCGGCGGTTCGGCGGCATGGAAATTGGTGCTGCTCTTCCTCGGTGTCGTCGGTATGGTGTTGACGCTGGGCATGCTCACGGTTCGTGAGCCGCGAGTGTCGGGTACGGCTGCGATAGAGAATCAGGCTGAGCGCAGTCTAAAGGTGGCCGAGGCCGCTGAGATGCCGGTTGTAAAGGCCTATGCGAAGAAAAATTGGCTGCCAATCATGTCTCTCTACATTGGCATGGCGCTCATTTCACTAGCCGCCTATGCGCAGGCATTTTGGGACGTTACCTACCTCACGCGCACCTTCGGTGGCAATTTGCGTGACGTGGGTTTCATGTATGGAATGGTGCAGATGTTTGCTGGCATCGCCGGGATGTTTCTCGGTGGATTTACCGCGGATCGTCTTACCAAACGAGGTGTGGAGAGTTCGAGCTACAAACTGGTCATCGTCGGTGCTGCGATCGCGACGCCATTCGGTTTCATCTACTCGCTAATGGGAATGGAGCAGACGTCACTGTGGTTGATGGTCGGTACGATCTTCGGTACCAATATGTGTTTTGCTTGCGCGGCTTCGGCGATGCAAAGAATGTATCCTGCCGCGATGCTCGGGCTAGCCGCCGGTATCTATTTCTTCATGTCGAACGCCATAGGCTTGATGGTCGGGCCGACGGTCGTCGCAGCGATCACCGACTACGGTTTCGGGGACCCGCAGAAGGTGGGCTACTCACTATCAATAGTTGGCGGTACCGCTCGGCTCTTGGCTTTCGTGGTGTTTGTGGTCGGTCTGGGGTCGTATGTTAGGTTGCTCCGCGAGCGTGAAGGAAAGCTCGCTACCTAAAGCGAATTCGGTACTTTCCCGACCCGTTTTCGTTGCGGCCCATGCTCTCGATGGGCGAACCAGGAGGTAAGGTCGCAGCGGCTCTGGATGAGGAAGAGAACGTTACCAACACGTCAGTCGGGATCGGCGCGAACGACCAGTTGCCGTCTGCCGAAGGATCGAATGTCTTGAGTTCGAATATGTAGTCCGCAAGCACGTCGCGATTGGTGTCAGGTGCCTCAATAATGATGTTGCTGCCATCGAGCCCCGGGAACCCGCCACCGCCACCCGCGCGGTAGTTGTTGGTTGCTACAACGAACATCTGCGTGTCATCGATCGGACTACCGTCGAAACGCAAGTCAACAATGCGATGGCTATCCGCATTCATCAACCCTCCAGCGTCGCCGTAGCGCGCTGCTTGCGTGACATCAATGCGATAGTCAACGCCATCAATGACATCAAAATTAAAACTTGAAAACTTCGGGTTAATCAGCGGCTGCTCGGCGTCGTTGTCAGGATCGACTTGATTGAATAGCCCCGCCGACATCTCCAGCCACTCGCGTACCTGCGCACCATTGATAGTGACTGCGCGCAGCGTGTTCGGATAGATATATAGATCAGCAATGTGTTTGAGCGCGATCTCACCGGCTTCGATCTCGGTGAAGTAATCATTGCCACCTCGACCGCCGGTCTTGAAAGGGGCGCTGGCCGACAACACCGGCATCCCGTCGTACTCAGTACCTTCTATCAATTGTTGGACGTAGCGTTTCTGTGCGTTGGTGACGACCTGAACGGACGGATCGTCCTGCACCAGCGCGAAGTAACTGTTAATCGGCGCGGTAACTTCACCGACGCCCGTGCGCATGAAGTCGATAGTCGCCTGGTGTTCTACACTAACGGCAGCAAGGATTTCTTCCACGGGTTCGACCAAAGGCACGAGTTCACCGTCTTCACGTGTGTAAATGGGGCGGGTAGCGCCGATACTGTCGAGTACGCTCCATGTGCCATCGGCCGACACCGACAATCGCAAATCAACATAGCCCAGATGACTGCCCCAGAAGCCGGGCATCGTCGCTGCAACTCCATTGATCTTCCCATTGATGAGATCGACACCTTCGATGTCTTCATAGGTGTCGCTGGGAAAGACTCTATGGCTATGGCCGAACATGATCGCATCGATATCAGGGACCAGGGACAGATAATAAGTAGCTTGTTCTTCCATGCCGTTTCGAGAAACCGATGAAATGCCCGAATGCGGAATCGCGACAACGATGTCGGCGCCTTCTGCCTTCATCTTCGGCACCAGAGTTTCCGCCGTATCGACAATGTCGTGTGCAACGACTCGACCCTGCAGGTTACTGAGGTCCCACAGCATGATCTGCGGTGGCACGAAGCCGATGAAACCGATCTTGATGTCGTGCGTACTACCATCTTCCGCGACTAGCGTGCGATCGACGATTAAATACTGATCGAAATAGGGGACGTCATTGCTGGCGTCGTCATCGCCATCGTCGTGAAAAACGTTGGCAGAGATATAAGGAAAATTCGCGCCCGCGATACTTTGGGTCAGAAAATCGAGGCCGTAGTTGAATTCATGATTGCCGATGTTACCTACCGTGTAGTCCAGCAGGTTCATCGCCTTGTAAACAGGGTGAATGTCACCGTCCTGCAGGCCGCGCTGCCTGGCAATGAAGTCGCCAAGTGGATTGCCCTGTAATAGATCGCCGTTGTCCACCAGCAAGCTATTCGTTACTTCGTCCCTCGCGACCGCGAGCAAGGCGG
>CAYWYT010000356.1:0-2667 GCA_964462665.1 uncultured Woeseiaceae bacterium
AAACACCACTTGGAAAACCGACCAGCTACGCGGATCAGTACGACCCGGGTCTGTTGTTCGCGATTCCGCGTGCCGAAAGCCGCGCAGCACTGGCTCTGGGCAATGATCTGCCGTTCAACGGCTGCGATATCTGGACTGCCTGGGAGATCACCTGGCTGAACGCGTCTGGCGTGCCTCAGGTTGCGTCGGCGGAGATTCTGGTGCCCGCGTATTCGCCCTATCTGATCGAGTCGAAATCTCTCAAACTGTATTTGGGTTCGTTTGCGATGACCAAGATCGAGAGCACGGAACGACTCCAGCAAATGATTGAGACCGATCTGAACGCATGCACAGCTAGCGATGTGGAGCTGCATATACATGGCACGAATTCAGAAATGGACATACAAGAATTCGCTGGTGATTGCGTCGATTCGACGGACACGAATTGCGCTGTATTTGATGTCGATGCCAACTTTCTCGAGACTGGCCATGCAGCCGTCACCGAGACACTGCACTCACATGTATTGCGAAGCCTGTGCCCGGTCACGGATCAGCCGGATCTGGGCAGCGTTATGATTTCCTACACAGGGCCACAAATCGATCGCGCAGGCCTGTTGCGCTACATCGTGTCGTTTCGCCAGCACAACGATTTTCACGAAGCCTGCGTTGAACGAATGTTCATGGACATCACGCAGCGCTGCAAGCCCGAGCAGCTGACCGTCTACGCGCGCTATCAACGTCGTGGCGGCATCGACATCAATCCGTTTCGCTCGAATTTCGAAGCGCCGCCGAGCAGAATTCGCTTGCGGCGGCAATGATTTATTTTTCTTTGTTGCTCATGCGGTATACCCGCGCATAGTCGACTCGCATTTGCAGCGGAAAAATGCTGTCATCGATGCCACCTCCTGCCCGACCCCAGGCTCCGCCGATCGCAACATTCATGATCAGATGAAACGGCTGGTCATAAGGCCACGAACGCCAGCCATCGTTTTCATTCATGTACGTAAAATACAAGGTGCCGTCGACGTAGGCATCAATCCTGTCCGGCGTCCATTCGAGCGCGTAGACATGGAAGACCTCATCCACATCGGACAGCAAAATTCGCCCCTTCCGTTGCTCCCACTTAATCCAATAGTAGGCCTCATTGTGGACGGTACCGTGAATATGCCCCATCTGGTATCCGACGTGCTCCATGATGTCGATCTCGCCAGAATTCGGCCATGCGTCGCAGGTCGCGCTGCCCTGCCAGTCTTCCCCACGCTCGCAGGTAGTCGAATACCTGTAAGGATCACTGGGTAGCATCCAGATCGCGGGCCAACTGCCTTTGCCTGCTGGCAGTTTCGCGCGCACCTCGAATCTGCCATAAAGAAAATCAGCCTTTCCGCTGGAATGAATTCTGCCTGAGGTGTAAGAAGCATTGTTCAGTTCTTCTTTGTGCGCCTCGATAGTGAGGTGTCCGTTCTCGACCCGAATGTTCTTGCTTCGATGTGTATACATCTGATCCTCGTCATTTACCTTCCGCGCCGGCCACTCTTCGATGCTCCACTTATCTGCATCCAGTGATCCTTCGCTGAACTCGTCGCTCCACACAAGCTCCCAATCGTCCCGTGTCTGCTTTTTGCTTCTCACGACTACGGCGCTAATTACCGCCTGCTCCTGTAGCGCTTCAAATTGTATATTCAGTTCACCGTCAGCAACTACTACGTTCGGCGTTGTCACGGTCAGCACAGAATGAATCTTGCCATCTCTCGATGCCATGATATCCAGATCACGAATTAGGACTTCGCCTTCCACCAATGTGTCGAAGACTCGTTCACCACCGCTAACCTCGTCCGGTTCTGCGAAATGAAACGTGATGTCATAGGTGCCGTTTGAAATTCGACGCGCTATTTGGACATCACCCTCGCGAAAGCTGCGGTAGAGCGCGGGGTCCTGTGATCCTTTGACCGTTTGCAGACTTCGAATCATCCCACCGTTAACGAACTCTTCAGATTCATACTGAGTGCCATCAATTCCTTCGTAAGACGCTCCGCCAACGTTTACTGCCCACACCAGATCCGATGCCTGCGGCGCGGGGCTGCACCCAGAAATCAGTACACAAGTGATACAACCGCCGAGCGACATCAGATTCCATTTCATCCCGATTCCACCCCATTGGCTATATTTGTCAAAATCAATCAAAATTATTGATGACAGCGCTGTCAATTACAAATATAATAGGACCACTGAGTTTGCATCTCTTCCTTAGGGAAATTTTTAAGCTTTTGATTTTTATTGGAATTATGGTGAATCAATTTCCCTGAAAAAAGAAAAGAAAATCGGATCGGGCCACCAAAATAGCTAGTGCTGGCGCAGCCAGCGTGCCACCACCGCTACCGCGACGCGAGAATTGCCCGACTAAATTCGGGCCGAACCACGATTACGATTACTATTGTCAAAATTGGATTTAGATCATGCATGTTGCATTTAAGAATCAAGCGCAGAAACGTGAACAGGTCAGCGGACAGTCCCTGGATATCTCCAGCGAGGTATAACGTTGCAATGATGGAGGAGCGAACAATGGTCAAACTCGTTAGCATGCGCCCGCTGGTGGTAAGCGCAGCCGTGATGGTATTGGCGAATTCATCGTTGGCGGATGATCCCTCACACTATGCTGGCCGCACTCAGTATGTGGCCCCAAGAGCCCTT
>CAYWYT010000357.1:0-2666 GCA_964462665.1 uncultured Woeseiaceae bacterium
TGGCGATGTTGCCGCGTTTACGACCGCGTTGTTACTACGACCTGGTGATCGAGGTCGCGATTATTCGGCCGGGTCCAATTCAGGGTGACATGGTGCATCCCTACCTGCGGCGCCGAAACGGCGAGGAGGCTGTTGATTACCCGAGTGATGCGGTCAAGGGCGTGTTGCAGCGGACGCTCGGCGTGCCAATTTTTCAGGAGCAAGTCATGCAGTTGGCGGTTGTCGCAGCCGGTTTTACGCCCGGCGAGGCGGATCGACTGCGGCGGGCAATGGCCGCCTGGAAGCGACGCGGTGGGCTTGGGCCGTTCGAAGACAAGCTCATTACCGGCATGCGTGAACGTGGTTATGAGGAAGAGTTCGCGCGCCAGATATTTCGTCAGATCGAAGGCTTTGGCGAGTATGGTTTTCCTGAGTCACATTCTGCGAGTTTCGCGCTGCTCGTGTATGTATCGTCCTGGCTTAAGTGTCATACACCGGCCGCATTTACGGCGGCATTGCTTAACAGCCAGCCGATGGGGTTTTATTCGGCTTCGCAGTTAACACAAGATGCCCGACGACATGATGTTGAGATTCGTAAGGTCGATATCAATCAGAGTGATTGGGACTGCACGCTTGAAACAAATGCGAGTGGTGCGGCGGTACTGCGTTTGGGGCTGCGGCAGATTAAGGGTCTGTCAGAGGAGGCAGGGCAGCGCGTAGTCGCCGCCAGGCCCGTAAGTGGCTACAGCAGCATTCAGGCCTTACAGGAAGCATCAGGACTCGACCGACGTGAACTGGAGGCGCTGGCATCAGCGGCTGCGTTGGAGTCTCTGGCGGGCCATCGACATCAGGCTCGTTGGGCTGTTGCCGGTGTTGAGAAGCCCACTCCGCTGTTTAGCTCTATGGATCGCTTTGAGGCGTCACCGTTGCTTAGAAAGCCAACCGAGGGACAGGACATCGTCGCGGACTACCAAAGCCTGGGTATGACACTCGAACGCCATCCATTACATTTGCTACGGCATCGCCTTGACCGCTATCAGTATCGGCAGGCAGCTTGCCTGTCAGGTCTGGTCAGTGAATCGAACGTAAATGTTGCAGGCCTGGTTATCACCAAGCAGCGGCCGGGAACGGCCAGTGGAGTTACATTCGTTACGCTGGAAGATGAAACCGGACACATCAATCTGATTGTCTGGAAACAGGTGGCAGAAACTTTTCGATCAGCGCTGCTGAATGCGCGCCTCATGGGTATTCGGGGTGAGTTACAAATAGAGGGGGAGGTGATTCACGTGATTGCCAGACAGCTCATAGACCATACCGAAATGCTGGGCAATCTATTGGTGACGTCCAGAGATTTCAGGTAGGCAAATCTTCGTCGATATCGAATGTGTAGGTACTGCCAAACTGGTCATCTTTGTCCAGCTTTTCCTGCACTTCATCGAGACGCTTTTTCGCCTCCCGCTGTTTGGCGAGTTCTTCCGAGTCCGCATTCTCAATCTTGGAAACCATAGCATCAACGTCGAGACCAACGACCGTCTCAGCGAGACCCTCGTCAACGTCGACTTCAGTCAGAACAACAGTTTGTTCGGGATCATCAACAACCCCTTCACCGTCATTCAACTCTGTATCTTTTTCGCCTTTACCATTCACTACAAACGCCTCGAGACTTCTGATTTTCTTGTATAGCGCGAAAAAAAAGGCGGCGCAAGCAACTAGTCAACGAATTAGATCGTTAATTTCAAAAATTGGCATCAGGACGGCGAGCACGATCGTGATCACGATGCCGCCCATGATCACGATGAGTAACGGTTGCAGGATGCCCAGCAGGGTCGCGATCAAACCATCGACCTCTCGTTCCTGGTAATTGGCCGTGCGGGTGAGCATCTCTTCAAGCTTGCCGCCGGCCTCGCCACTTGCGATCAGGTGGATCATCATCGGTGGGAACAGTTTGCTCGCAGCGAGAGACTGGCTTATCGATGCACCCTCACGAACGCGTAAAGAGGCTGCGACAACAGCCTCTCGCATCGGTAAATTTTCGATCACCGCCGCCGATATTTTTAGTGCCTCGAGAATGGGAACACCGCTGCCGGCCAGGATGCTTAGCGTGCGTGTGAACCTGGCGGTATTGACGCCGCGTGTAAGTCGCCCAGCGATCGGCATGCGCAACACAAAGCGATGAAACTTCCGCCGCACATTTTCCTTTTGAAGTAAGCGCCAGGTGCCATAGGTCACTGCAGCCAGAAACAGCAAAATGAAAAACCATTGCTCGCGCAGAAAATCGCTTGACGCAATCATAATGCGAGTCAATGCTGGCAGCTCGCCGGATGTGTTTTCAAAGATGCTGACGATACGCGGCACCACTGATGCCAACATGAAACTGATAATGCCTATCGACATCACCACCAGCGCGATCGGATAAACCATCGCATTGTTGATGCGCTGACGTAATTCCTGTCGTCCTTCCGTGTAGTCGGCAAGCCGATCAAGCACTACGTCGAGATGACCGGACTGTTCGCCGGCTGAAACTGTCGAGCGATACAATTCTGGAAATGCCTGCGGAAATTCTCGTAAACCATCGGCGAGCGTGTGGCCTTCAATAACCTTTGAGCGGACACCAAGCATAATGCTTTTGGTTCGCGGATTATCATTCTGCTGCGCGACGGCAAGCAGCCCTTCTTCAAGCGGCAGGC
>CAYWYT010000358.1:0-2643 GCA_964462665.1 uncultured Woeseiaceae bacterium
TGTCCGTGATCGCGGAGTCTATTTGGTTCTTGCACGAGAGCCGCAAATCGGAAACCAACTACGACGTTACTTGCGTAGTCGAATAGTCGCCTCTACTTTCTGACGAGTTTTGTAATGCCTTGCCCGAGTTTCATTAGCTTGGTCAAAACAGGTGTCGGAATTTCACGAATCTGCTCGTACCAGTCGCTCGTTGTCTCAACGAACTTGAGCATGTTCTGAATTCTTTCCTTGGTGACCGGATCCGTATCCTCTTCTTCGAGTACTTCTGCAGCAGTTGTCCGCAACATTGATAAAGTTGGATTAAGCTCGCGCTGCTTGCGCTGCTCGATAATGACGCGAAACAGTTCCCACACATCATGCAAGGATTCAAAGTAGTCGCGACGATCTCCCAGCACATGGGTCATGCGAACCAGTCCATAACTTTGGAGTTCGCGAATACTGGTGCTGACATTTGAACGGGCGACGGAGAGGGCATCGACGATCTGGTCGGCGCGCAACGGCTCTGGCGACAAATACAACAAAGCCTGAATTTGGGCGACGGTTCGATTGGTGCCCCAACGTGTGCCCATCTCTCCCCAGTGCAAGACGTACTTCTCAACTGCTGGTGATAATTGCATGTTTCATTTTCCGTTGTTCTGTCATGACAGAACTTAATGAAACTATGCGGCGTTAGCAACTAATACGAGCCGTTGTGGTGCTGGCAAACCTTCAACTGTCTTACTCGGATCGTCCGGATCCAATGCCTGTGCCAGTGAGTCGAAAGTCATCCACTCGGTAGCGCGCTGCTCGTCAATGGTTGTAGTCGATTGATCGATGATTTCAATGTTCTTAAAGCCGCTGCGTTGTAGCCAGGTTGTTAGTTCAGAAACAGTTGGAAGTAACCAGATATTGCGCATGCGCGCATAGCGATCCGGTGGAGTGAATGCGAAAGAGTCCTCGCCCGGAATAAAAATAGTTTCCAGAACCAGCTGGCCCGAAGGCCGGAGGAAACCCTTGAGTTGTTGCAGATGCACGAGCGGCGATCTCTGGTGATAGAGCACCCCCATCGAAAAACAAGTATCGAAAGCGCGAGCACCTTCAGGCAGTTCGTCGGAGCGCAACGGCAAAACGAAGACGTTCGGCAACGGTGCAAAATGATCGACCGCGAGGAACTGCATGACGTAAAGCAAAGTAGGATCGACACCAATCACGCGGTCGGCGCCGGCAGCATGCATCTGACGTGAGTAGTAGCCGTTGCCACAACCTACGTCGAGGACGTTTCTGTGCTGCAATGGCTCGATTGCGCTAGCAAGACGTTGCCACTTCAGGTCGCTGCGCCATTCGCTGTCGATCGTGATGCCAGCGACGTCGAACGGACCTTTGCGCCACGGCGCCAGAGTAAGTAATAGCTTGCCGATCTCCGCGCTGCTTTCAGGTGGAAGCGCGCTCAGGCGCGCGAGTGTATCTTGCCACTCAACGAAGTTGCCGTGTCCGCCTCGACTCATCCGTAAGTGGATGGATGCCTCGATCCGCGAGCGCCAGTCATCGAGTCCGATTTCGGACAGGCATTGCCATAGTCGATCGTAGTTCAACATAGCTATTTGATAGCAACGATGGAAACGAAATTGAAATAGCGCAGCCACACAGCGCTGTGCGCGAAGCCGGCGGTCGCGAGGCGAGCGCGATGTACTGCGACTGATTCCGGAAGCAATACGTTTTCCAGCGCTGCTCGCTTGCGGCTAATTTCTAATTGACTGTAGTCATTGCGTCGCTTGTGTTCGTGATGCAGGTCGACCAGCAAGTCTTCCATATGCACATCTTCGTCAACCACTTTTTCAGAAAGCAGGAACAAGCCGCCAGGCAATAAACCGTCAAATATTCGCTGCACGATCGCGTCTCTGGCGCCCACGTCGAGAAATTGCAGCGTGTAGTTCATTACGACCATCGACGCGTTCTCTATATCGGTGTCCTGAATGTCGGCTTGCCGGACATCGACCGAGGTCTGATGCTGGTCCGGGTTAGCCGCCACGATTTCACGGCAGCGCTCAACCATTGCTGCAGCATTGTCGACCGCGACTATCTGACAGCCCGGCGCATTAATCCCGGCGCGCATGGCGAGGGTTGCTGCACCCAGCGAACAGCCAAGGTCATAACAATTCGTGTCGGCACTAACGTAGCGGGCAGCCAGGGAGCTGATCGCCTCGATCGATGCGGCGTAACCGGGAATGGAGCGACGCAGCATGTCCGGAAAAACCTCCGCAACTGCAGCGTTAAAACGAAACGGCCGGTCTCCGTTTTCGCTATTCGCGTAAATCTCGTCTTTACTCATTTGTCATCGAGCCAATAGTTATAGGGCAAGTGTTGTGGGACAATCGCGCCCCGTATGCTACGCGAACTTCACAATGAACTTGGGATTCACGCCGATTATGGCCGGGAGACCGGCCTGCAGGCGTTTGACGAAGCGAGTGAACTGGTCGAAATAGGGCCGAATCTCGTCGGGCACGTGCAGCGATTGACGCCGGCAGCGGGAAAGCGCTGGGCTGACATGGTCGCGGCTGCCGCTGAAGCCAAAATCTTGCTCCTGATTGTGTCGGGATTCCGCGGCGTGGACTACCAGGCGGACCTTATCCGCAAAAAGATTGCCGCAGGCCAGCTCATTGGCGA
>CAYWYT010000359.1:0-2641 GCA_964462665.1 uncultured Woeseiaceae bacterium
TCTTGCGGCGCTCCTCAACATATCTCTTGACCGCTGCTGCAGTCTGCAGCTCATTTTGCTGGCCACTCGCCAGCACGTTGAGAGTTGCGGTTGGCTCGCCGTCAAAGCGCCCGAATCCTTGTGTTTCCTCGAACGCATCATCAATGTTTGCGATATCGCCTAACGTAAGGCGAGTGCCATCCGGGTTGGTGCGTAAAACCAGGTCCGCATACTCAAGCCCGGTGTAGACCTGTCCTTCCGTACGCAGCAAGATATCGCCGCCCTCTGTCTTGATCGTACCGCCGGGCATGTCTATAGATGAGTCGCGAATGGCCTGAGAGACTTCTGTCATCGTCAGTCCGTACTGCCGCAAGACATGCTCCGAGACTTCAATGCTTATTTCAAACGCCCGATCACCGTAGAAATCGATCTGGCTGATCTCAGGCATAGATAGCAAATCATCGCGGATATCCTGAGCCAGAAGCTTCCTGGAATAATCGTCGATGGATCCATGGATCGCGATGAAAATAACCGGCGTATTTGCCTCAACTTTATAAATGACCGGCTTTTCAGTTAACGCAGGGAAGGTTGAGATCGCATCGACACGTGTCTTGACCTCGGTTAGAACCTCATTGATGTCAGAGTCTTGCGAGACCTCCAGCGTGATAACTCCGCTGCCCTCTCGTGAGCGCGATCGAATCTCGGTTATACCTTTGACATCCTGAACGGCTTCTTCAACCTTTATTACAACACCTTCCTCAACCTCCTCTGGCGCTGCACCGAGATACGGAACCTGAACTTGAATCATGTTCAATTCAAAATCAGGGGTCGTTTGCTTGCGGATTGTGACAGCAGAAATAAGACCCGCAACGATAATGAACAACATCAGCAGATTCGCCGCCACGTGGTTGCTCGCGAACCAACCTATAAGGCCTTTGACGTTTTCATTTTCGGGTTTCTGCATGACTATTCCTCAATGCTTGAGGTCGCGTTGGCCTCATCCGCATTCGACTTGGCGGCTTCGACTTGACCGACTTCTGTACGGACAGACATGCCGTTCGTCGGCGCCTGTATTGTTGTTGTCGTTATTCGTTCGCCCGCACTCGCGCCGCTCCTTAAGTAGGCAAACTTTGCATCCGAACGCAGCACATCCACTGTGCGTATTTCGATTTTGTTATCGTCAGTCACTAACAACAACTGGTTCGAACCCCGCAATGCACTGCGCGGCACTCGAATAAGATCGACGGGCTTTGAGCCTGCAATCAGTGCTGATACGAATGTACCAATCGGTAATGCCGGGCCATCGGTATGCAGTCGATAAGGATCTTCGACCTGCGCAACGACATAGGTAACTCGACTTCGCTCATCGACAACACCCTCAGAACGAACAATCTGCGCTTGCCATTGGGTAAGTTGCCCCCGCTGCACAGCCTGCAATGTGACGCCTGGACCGTTCGCACTACCAGTACGAGTTATCTCCGCCGTATTTGGAATGTCAACAAAGGCCAGATCCTGATCAGTCAACGGTAGTCGGACTTCCGCGTGATCAGTCGCTACGGTGACGCCAAGTTGAGTCCCGGGATTCACGAATTGCCCCAGATCCGAATTCTTCGACAACACCAGTCCTTCATAGGGCAGGCGAATCATGGTGCGTTCGAGGTCGCGTTGCGTATTTACCAGGTCTGCCTTCGCGGACGCAAGGGCCGCGGCGGCAGAAGCGAGCTCCGCTTCTGCGCGGTAACCCTGGCTCCGAAGTTTTTTCGCGCCATCAAATTCGATTTGACGCTGCGCCAGCAGCGCCTCGGCTCTATCAACCGCAACCGTATAGCTGGTCGAATCAATTCGCATCAGAATCTCGTTCTTAGCGAATACACCACCCGCGATAAATTTCGGCGAGATGCTAACGATTGAACCTGATACTTCTGCACTGAGTATCGTTTGAGTACGCGCGCGTACCGTACCCTGGCTGGATATCTCAAAATTCTCGGTTGAGACTGCGAGCTCGAGAACCTCGACTAACGGATCAAGACTTTCGACATCTTTCTTCGGCGCTTCCGGCCGCATTGACATCAGCGCGGCCGCCGCGGCTATCGACCCAACAAAAATACCTAATACCAGCAAAATGCGCTTTGTTTTGCGCTTCATTCGAGAATTCCTCGGAAAATACGGTGCAGCCCGCGAGTTTGAAGCTTTTTGAGCCTCATTTCAGGCTTTTGTTCCATTCCGGCCGAAATGACATAAAAACCCCTTTTTGTGACTTAACTCCATGTATTCGGACCGGTTTGACGACAAACTGCCGTTGATGACCAATTATGAGAAACATTTCGGCCTGAGCAAGGCGCCCTTTGCCGCTCACGCCGGCGGATCCGACGTGTTTGTAGCGCCTCAGGTTGCAACAGCAATGGCGGGCATAAAGAAGGCACTGGCAACGGAAGATTCGATCGTCAGCGTGTCGGGGCCTGTGGGCTCTGGCAAAACGACAATCGCGAGACGCGCTCTCGACGGTATCGGTAAGAATCGCGGCGTTGTAACAATCGGACGAATTCATTTCGGCACCGATGAAATTCTCGAACTCCTGTTAGCAGGACTCGGCGTTCGCCAGCTACCAAAGAGCACCGCACATCGATTCGCGACTTTTCGACGTGTGCTGCAGCAGTTTGCC
>CAYWYT010000360.1:0-2622 GCA_964462665.1 uncultured Woeseiaceae bacterium
CCGTGCGATTGGCTTTCGCCCACCAAACGCCGGCGATGTACGGGCCAACGACACCGGCCAGCAGAAACGAATTTGCGTCCTGCATGAGGTCGAGAATGAGCTGCACCTCCAGCGCTACGTATACGGCAATGATGCCAACCGCAGGTATAGCAATGCGGGTGACAATAAGTTTCTGCTCGGAGCTGATGTTGTGCTTGATAGCTGGCACCAGGTTTATGCCGATAAGGCTGGCGGCCGCGAGCAGAGCACTATCAGCGCTGCTCATGATGGCGGCCAGAATCGCGCCGACAAATATCGCGATGGCGACAGGGTGCAGATGCTCAACGGCCAAACTCGGGATGACAGTTTGCGGGTCATCAAGACCTGGCATGGTGACGCCAGCGATAATCCCAAGGATGACGGGAATCAGCCCCAGCAACAAATGTCCGGCGCCGGCCAAATAAAAGGCCTTTTGCGCTGTCCGCTCACTGTCTGCGGCAAACACTCGTTGCATAAGCGATTGCGACGCCAGGTCTGCAACCCCGAAAATGACCCAAAGCCTGAGATAATTCAGCCAAATTTCAACGCCGTGTTCAAGCGGTATCAAGCGGAACGTGTGTTCCGGCAATTGCGGGGCGATGACGCCCCAACCGCCAACATCAATCAACACAACCACCAGCAATACCAGCAGCCCGATGGCAATAATTATCACCTGCACGAAATCGGTCACCGCCACGGCCCACATGCCACCAATGGCGGTGTAGGCGATAACGATCACGCCGCCTGCGAGTATGCCAATCTCCATCGGGACGCCGGTCATGGTTTGAAATACGTAACCGAATGCGACCATCAGTGCGCCAATCCAGCCGATGATGGCTAACACCAGGGCAATCGCGGCGACCATAGCCGAGACGTGGCCAAAACGGTTTTCAAAGAAATCCGCAACCGTCAGTAATTTCATTCGGCGCAAGGTCCGAACGAAGAAGAAGCCGACAAGAATCAAGGTCAGGGAGGTGCCGAAGGGAGTGGCGATCGATTCGAGAAAGCCCCCGTCGTAACCTGTGCTCGCCGCTCCCAACATGGTGCCGGCGCCGAACCAGGTGGCGATAATCGTCGGAACACATAACCACAGAGGTAGTTTTCGACCGGCAACAATAAAGTCGTCCTGGGTTCCGGCTCGTTGCGAGACTGCGATGCCAATGACTATCATGGCCAGCAGATAGACGGACACACCTATTAGAATTATCGTTTCTGTGCTCATCTGAGTGCGATCGTTGTCATGGAGTTTCTATAGCATTAACAAGGGTTAGAATGCCACCGTGACCTACAATTTCGCTGACGCCAAGATTATTTCCTTGCCTCCGGTAGATTGGGGTGGCGGTGATGTACGGGACATCGTCCTTTTAGAACTGACAACTGCGGACGGAATAACAGGTCTTGGCTCCGCTTATGCAGGCGTTAGTCAATTGCGCGATGCATTGAAGCGCTATCAACTAGACCCGCAGAGCTTACGCATCGCTGATGCCGAGATGATCACCCCGATGAGCGCCATCGATATTGCGCTTTGGGACATCCGCGGGAAGCAAGAAAACCAGCCAGTGAGTGAGCTTCTCGGTGGCAGAAAGCGTGATCGTATACTTGCTTATGCGACCGTGGATTTACCGATGACTTCGGCCACGGTGGGTGATGCCTTCGACAAGACTCTACGCTCTGTCGTAGAGCAAGGCTTTTGCGCCGTGAAGATTTGTATTGATAAATTCGGTCATCGCGACGACAGCAAGTCCGAAAAAGAATGGGATCATTGTGAAACCAGTCTTTTAAAGTTTGCGAGAAGCATCGTCGGAGAAAATGTACAACTGATGTTCGATGCTTACGGCTCTGACCCGGAGTGGACAGGAGATTTCGATTGGGCACTTGAGACCGCAAGAGTTCTGCAAGAACTTGACTACCTCTGGTTTGAAGAGCCGTTGGCGCCGCAGGCTTATGACGACTTTGTGAGACTGACTCAAGATGCCAATATTGCTATCGCCGGCGGCGAAAGTTTTATCCTGGCATGCGATTTTGAAAACTTGTCAAATCTGAAAGCCGTCAACATTCTGCAGCCCGACTGTACAAGGGCCGGTGGCTTAACGCAGATGCAGTCGATTCGAAATACTGCCAGTCAAAGTGATATAGATTTAATTCCGCACGGTTGGAATACAGCCGTTGGGCTTGCCGCTGATCTGCAATTTCAGGCGACAATGACCGACGATAAATACTGTATGGTCGAGTACAGGCCGCATAGAATAATTACGGATCTTCTCAAACACGATCCCTTCTCTTTGGACAAGGAAGGAAAAGTAACTGTTCCTACCGGAGTCGGGCTTGGTGTGGAGTTGAATGATAATTTTGGGAATCTAATGTGACAGAGGAAAACTCAACACGGGCACTACCCAGCCGGTTTGCATTGGCTGTTGTTGTTGGCGGCGTCATTGGTCTGGGCATCTTGCGTGGCCCTGGTGAAATCGCTGCGGTCATTCCCGAGCCATCTCTTTATCTTGCTCTTTGGTTATTTGGTGGCCTGTTTGTATTGTTAAGCACCGTTGTATGCGCCGAACTGCTTGGCATGACACCGCGCTCCGGTGGCACTTACTCACTCATTCG
>CAYWYT010000361.1:0-2613 GCA_964462665.1 uncultured Woeseiaceae bacterium
ATTTATAAAACAAAGAGATAAGTGATGTTTCTAAAGTATAATCGAGTATCTTTCAGGCGAAAAACAAGCCATATTTGTCCGATTGGCTAAAATTTTACGAGCGCTGCGCCCCAGGTAAGTCCGCCGCCAAACGCTTCGAATAACAGCAGTTGGCCGCGCTGAATGCGTCCATCTCGAACCGCCGTATCAAGCGCCAGAGGAATTGATGCTGCCGAAGTGTTCGCATGCTTGTCGACCGTCACGACTACCCGCTCCATAGGCATGTCCAACTTCTTCGCCGCTGCGGCGATGATGCGAAGATTGGCCTGATGCGGCACCAGCCAGTCCACGTCACTTTTGTCGACGTTATTTTTTGCCAGTGTTTCGCGTGCGATCGCGCCCAGTGTACTCACCGCCTTGCGAAATACGGCGTTGCCGCTCATCACTATGTATTCCTCGCCCGACGGCACTTCGAGCATATTCTCGAACTCCCCGTCAGCGTGAATATGTGTCGACAGAATCCCGGGTTCCTCCGAAGCTTGCAGAATAACCGCCCCGGCGCCGTCGCCGAAAAGGACTGCTGTCGTGCGATCGTCCCAATTCGTGATGTGTGAGAGCGTATCAGAGCCGATAACCAGCGCCGTTTTCGACCCACCCGTTTGGATCATGCGATTGGCGATATCCAACGCGTAGACGAAGCCAGAGCAAGCTGCATGTATGTCGAATGCCGGGCAGCCGTGGATATCCAGTTGCCGCTGTATCGAACACGCGTTACTGGGAAACTTCTTGGCAGGCGTCGCGGTGCCAACAATGATCAGATCGATTTCACTGGCATCAATATTCGCCATTTCAATCGCATTGCGCGCCGCCGCCAGCCCCATGTCCGATGAGTATTCACCGTCTGCAGCAATGTGCCGCTGTCGAATTCCCGTGCGCTCTGTGATCCACTCGTCTGAAGTGTCCATGCTGGCTTCGAGATCCTTATTGGTCACAATTTTTTCGGGCAAATAGCTACCCGTACCGGCTATACGTGCATAGATCATTGTGAAGTCTCGTTTAGGCGCTGCGGCGCAGGAAGTCGGCTACTTGCCGTAAGGTCGGGTAATCAAACAGGTCGCTGATATCGAGCTTGCCAGGATAGCGCTCATCGATAGCCAGCACGATTTCAGTCAGAGTCAGTGAACTGATGCCGACTTCGAAAAGATTGTCGTCCGCACCGATACTGCGTTCCTTTGAAAACTCGGCACAAATCGTAATTAGCTCAGCTACCAGCGGATCATCATCCGTTGCAATCGCTGCCGCTGCGGGAGTCAATTCTTCAACAACGCCGCTGAACTCGCCGTCGAGATAGGCATTCAATAGTTTTACTCGCTGTACCTTGCCGCTGGTCGTCTTCGGAATGTTCGGCACCGGGATAACGTGGTCGACTTCGAGCCCGGAATGTTCGCCGATAACGTCACTTACCATCTTGGCGATCGCGCCAAACGCGTCCAGGTCCTGTCGATACAACACAAACACCAGCAATTCTTCGGTTTGGCTGCCCTCTGTCCTGGTGCCAGCGACTACGACTTTGCCAAGCTCCAGACCCTCGACCTGAGCAGCAATTTCCTCGATATCATGCGGATAGTAGTTTTGGCCATTGACGATGATGATGTCTTTGGAACGCCCGGTAATAACGAGTTGCTCATCAACCAGGACACCGCAATCACCCGTGCGCAACCAGCCATCACTGGTAAAAAGTTCCGCGGTCGCGTCTGCGTCGCCATAGATGCGTTCGGTCACACTGGCACCCTTTAGCTGGACGTTGCCGACCGCTTTAGCAGGCACCGGGTTATCCGCATCGTCCACCAAACGCAATTCGACATCGCGAATCGGGCGACCGACTTTGACGAAACTCACTGCGTCAGCATCGCCTTCGGCAGCCGTTTCATACGGCTCTCCTATTTTCAGGCTGTGCCGATGTACGATGATCCGCGAATACTCATCGCCCGGATTGCCGAGCGTTACGCCAACCGTCGCTTCAGCCAGCCCATACACAGGGAACATTGCCGATCGGCGCAATCCATGCGGCGCAAGCGCTCGCAGAAAATCCTCGCAAAGCCCCACAGAAATAGGCTCCGCACCGTTCAGTATCAACTTCACGCAGGAAAGATCCACATCCGGCAGGCCCTTGCGCTCGAATAGTTTAAGGAAGTGTTTATATCCGAAGTTCGGCGAACACAGTTGGGTCGCACGCAACTCATTGGCCTTGCTCATCCAGAGCAACGGACGACGAACGAAGACGCTCGTATCCATTACCGCATGGTTCATGCCTGCCGCCATTACGCTCAGGTGATACCCGATAAGGCCCATATCGTGCGTCAGCGGCATCCAGCTGAGGCTCACATCGTCTTCCATCCACTGTGCCCTTTCAACGATGGCACGAACGTTCGCGCAAAGATTGCGATGCGTTAGACAAACCCCTTTTGGATCGCTGGTGGAGCCGGACGAGTACTGAATGAACGCCACATCGTCCGCTGCCGGCGAATGCAGTTCGCCATTTTCCCCAGGCCGAACGTCGCTAATGAGCGCACTCTTGCTTTCGAGGATCTCGCTGACTTGGTCCAGACCCTGATCCTTCGAAAACTCGAGCAA
>CAYWYT010000362.1:0-2612 GCA_964462665.1 uncultured Woeseiaceae bacterium
TAGCCCTACAACCCGAGTGACAACCTTAGTGACAGTTACCGATCACGCACTAAAATAGTGCACCGAATTGGCGCACTATTTTAGTGCGTGATCGGTAACTGTCACTGAACTAGTCTTCGTCGAAGACCATGCCCATTATGTTGACGCCTGCGTCTACGAAGGTTGTTTCGCCGGTGATGCCGCTGGCCAGGTCCGAGCATAGGAACGCGGCTGTGTTGCCTACTTCCTCGATCGATACCGTGCGCCGTAATGGTGACGCCTTCTCTGCGTAGTTCAGCATCTTGCGAAAGCCACTGATGCCGGCCGCAGCCAAAGTCTTGATAGCGCCCGCCGATATTGCGTTGACGCGAACACCCTGCGGGCCAAGATCAGATGCAAGAAAACGCACGCAGGATTCGAGACTCGCCTTCGCGAGACCCATTACGTTGTAGTTCGGTACGACCTGCACGGCCGCGTTGTAGGTCATCGCGAGAATGGCCGATTTGTCCGACAGCATCGGTACCGCCGCCTTCGCGAGTGCGGCGAGGCTGTACGCTGAGATGTCATGCGACATCCGGTAGCCCTCGCGCGTAATTGATTCTGTGAAGCCACCTTCGAGCTGCTCACGCGGCGCGAAGCCGACGGAGTGGACGAGGACGTCGAACTTATCCCAGTGCTTGCCGAGTGCGGCGAACACGGCGTCGATTTCTTCGTCGCTGGAAACGTCACACGGAAAAAGTAAGTCCGTGTTCTGGCCGAGCCGCGTGGCGAGTTTCTCGACACGGCTGTGCAATTTTTCGTTTTGATACGTGAAAGCGATTTCCGCACCTTCACGTGCGAACGCCTCGGCAATACCTGTGGCGATAGAGCGATCACTTGCGACGCCGACGATCAGCGCGCGTTTACCGGCCATGAAGCCCATATTGTTCCCCTTAACTGGATTGGCGGGTTACGTCGACGTACATCGTCAGGCGTTGCCCCGGCCGTAGTATCTTGTTTTTATCGATCTTGTTCCACTGCGACAGCTGGCTGATCGTGACCCGAAAGCGACTTGCGATCAGATACAGCGAATCACCGTTGCGCACAGTGTAGTTAAGTTTTCGCGTCGTGTTGCCGAGCGCGGTAGTTGGTGATGTGCTCGGCGCGACGTCCGCATTGGTCCAGACCACGAGTTTGCGGCCGACCGGCAATGTGTCGCCGGGTGCCATGCCGTTCCAGGCCGACAATTGCCGCGTGGTGATGCCGTAGCGCTGGCTGATGGTCCAGAAGCTCTCGCCGCTGGCGACGACGTGGTCAACCTTGTTCTCGGCGCGCTGACGGTTCTGCGTCTTGGCGAGACGTGCATCAGCGCTCTTGCTGTATTCGTTAAGCGGTTTGCTGGCGACCGGGATCATCAGGTGGTGGCCGGCGCGAATCGTATTGCCGCGCATATTGTTGGCTGCGCGAATCGCCGGGATCGTGGTGTGATAGTCGAGCGCGATTTCCGAAATAGTTTCGCCATTGCCAACCTTGTGACGCTTCCAGCGAACGCGTTCTTTCGCGGGTACATCGGCTAGCGCTGCAGCGAACGAGTCCGCGACGTCGTAAGGCATAACAAGACTATGCGGCCCTTGCGGATCGGTAGACCAGCGGTTGTAGCCCGGGTTGTAGGCATACACGGTATCAACATCGACCCCGGCCAGCTCCGCAGCCAGTGCCAGATCAAGTTGCGTACCAATGTCCGTGACCACAAATTGCGGTGTGTCGGCGACGTACGGCAGGATCAAGCCGTACTTGGCCGGGTCCTTCACGATGTCGACCAGTGCCAGAAGTCGCGGCACGTAAGCGGTGGTTTCTTTCGACAACTTCAGGCTGAAGAAATCATCCGGCTTGTCAGCGGCGCGATTACGGCGCACGGATTTGCGGACGTTGCCTTCGCCTGTGTTGTAGGACGCGATCGCATTCAGCCAGTCATCGTCATTGTAGCCGTGCAAATGATCGAGGTAGTCGAGTGCAGCACGAGTCGAGTCAACAATGTCGCGACGACCGTCGTACCACCAGTTCTGCTTGATGCCAAAACGCGTAGCGGTGCCCGGAATCATCTGCCACAAACCGGCGGCGCGGCCGTGCGAGTAAGCGAATGGGTCGTAGGCGCTTTCTACAATGGGCAGCAAAGCGAGTTCGTAGGGCAGGCCGCGACGATCAAGCTCGGCAGTAATATAGGGCAGGTAACGCTGCGCGCGAGTGAAGACGCGATTGAGGTAGTCGGGGTGACTGACAAACCAGTTACGTTCGGCGTCGATGCGGCTATTCTCGATTTCTTCGAGTTCGAAGCCGTCACGCAGCCGCTGCAATACATCCGGCGGTGCGAACGTAACCGGGACACGCGGCTCCCAGGCCATCTCCAGCGGCGACATGAACACAGACTCTCTGGGTTCGACGCTGATTTCGGCGATTGGCTCGTCGTCTGCGGGTTGCAGCAAGCTGCATCCCGTTAAAATCAAGAAAAAGGTGCAGGCTGTCGCGCCAACACGGTGAAATCTCTGCAATAATAGGGTCTTGGTTTTAGGCATCGGGCTATCCTACCGGGCACGCGCGTCGGTGCAAGTACCGCAGCCGCAAACTGCGAACTCAGGTCAGACTTAATGGAAATA
>CAYWYT010000363.1:0-2610 GCA_964462665.1 uncultured Woeseiaceae bacterium
AAACGGACTATATCCGCTGGCCGGGGCCTATAGCAAGCCGAAATTGGCCCAAATCCGGCTCATGGATTGAGATTTGGCAACATCGTGTGAGCCTGCAGCCGGGCTTCGTCCAGAAAGCGGCTGCGGGCCCTGTTTAGAGGTTTGGCCAGCTTTCGAACATCCAGATTATCGTCCGAATTTGAGTAAAGAGTGGAACTTAGCTGAGCGACCAGATTTTGCAGATCTGCATCGCCAAATCGAGCCGCAAAGCCCAGCGTATCAGCGGTCCCATCCAGCCTTTCTAACCAGGCCAATAGTCGCTCATAGGTCAAATGCAGGTCTCCGAAGCGGATCGCGTCATTCAGCTGCTCAAATGCGTACGCCTCGGATGCGAGGCGATGCTCCTCACGTTCGTGTTTTTTGACCCTTAGACGCATGAACAAACGCCTGAGTATGAAAAACGCAATGGCGGCGAACAAGACCAATCCGGCCAGACGCCATCGATCAGGTTCGACAGCTTCGTCAGAGGCAGTCGCAGTCGCTAACGGCGGCCCGACGACAGTTACAGTCATCGGCGGCACGCTCGCAGTTTCGATAGCCGACGTTTCCAAGTTCCACCAGTCCAGCGCAACGCCCGGAATTTCGAAATCACCGCCCGCCTCAAAAACGAAGGTCAGTTTTTCGCTACGAGACGCGAGCTCGTCATCATTAAACTCTGGCCGATCTGCATAGACCGACACACCAGGAATTTCTATTGCAGACATGAGATCCGGTATGAACATGGATGGAAGCCCATCCAGTTCTGCGGTGTATCGCACGACTAACGCGTCGCCGGTCTCGAAGGTGCTCGCTTCTCCATCAACCTCTCTGACGAGATCAAGCTGACGCCCGGCGATATACGGGCGCAAACTTTCGGCTCCTTGTGGCACCACCGCGACGAACTCAATCGGAGGCACGTCAACTGTTGCGCTGAGTGGAGTCCTGACATTTTCCGGGTTGGCGTAGGTGATTTGGATAACCTGATCAACCAGCTGATAGCGAGCGCCGATCAGCGGTATGACCTCATAGTTACGGACGATTCCTGTCCACGTCTCGCTGCCTACGCTCTTGCGAGTAGGCCGCGAACTGTCCGGCGGCAGTCGAACGACCGCATTGGTTATCTCAAATGACGGGTAGTCAGGTGGTTGCGGGAACCAGCTCGGGCCAAGCACAGTGACGCGAAGTTGAATCGACTCGCCTACCGTTACTTGTGCCGGGGTAATTTCGACTTCGACGACTGGCGTATTGTCCGCCATTACGTTCGCGGCAAGCATGGTCGTTAGCGCGAAAATCAGGAGTCGCTTCATTGCGCCTCCGCCCGACTGATTTCCAGCTCAAACCGCGAACGCAGAAAGTCTCTCGTCTCAGTGTCGACAGAGCGCATCCACTTTTCTTCAGCGGCCAGGTCCATCGTGCTCTCGTTTGTGATCGTCATTTCTTCGCCGCGATCTTCGGTGTTATCAAACTTGTAGCCGTCTGCGCTTATCTCAGATTCATCACCGGTATCCGATGCTTCACGGGTATCTTCAATGTATTGCAGTGTGTACTTCGCCAATTCGAGATTCTCGGCCGCCTCTTTCCAATCCGGAGCATCAGCAACCGCCTGTTCGTAGGCGCTGATCGCTTTCCCGTAGTCGAAGGCTTTCATGAAGGCATTGCCGCGATTGTAAAAGCCAACGGCTGATGGAATTCTGCCGAAACTTTCTGCCGCCACAGGGTATTTGCCGCCCGAATACGCGGCGGTTCCACGCCACATCGGATCTTCAAACAACTCCATCGCAATCGCCCAGTCTTTGTTCTCGACCGCGAGTCGTCCCTGTTGATCCGGGGTAAACCAGATATCCATTGGTTCGCCAGCACGCACGCTGAGAATACCAATCGCGATAAGTGCCAGCGCCGTCACGATACCGATGCGAACTACCATTGCATCGTCCAACCGCGACGAAACGCGGACAACATGCAGGCCGCGGACAACAGCACCAACCACCACGCCTGATCCAGCCATTGTGCATTCGGATCATCCGCCTGCTGCAGGTTCGAATTGATACGGCGCACGACTTCACGCACGTCGCTGTCATCTGTGTCCGCACGAACAATGGAAACGCTGCCTTCGCTGGTCGCGCGTCTTAGCAATCCCGTGTCGATTGAAGTATCCAGTCGGCCGCCTGCCGGGTCCATGGCTGCGGAGCCATCCGGCATTAGAGCAACGCCGCCTGCATCCTTGCCGACAACGAGTGCGACCAATGATGCGCCGTCAACGCGAGTGGCGTACTCGGCAAACACGGGAATATCCAGCGGTACAAAGCCGTCTGTGACGAAGAGCACGGTGCCTATCGCAATTTCCTCACCGAGGACCTGATCGGCCAAAGGCAATACGGATGCCGCGTTGCTGCCGACGCTGGGCATGATGGCCGGGTCCAGACTTTCGAGGAATAACTTCAATACTTCGTTATCGGTGCTCGGCGGCATAACGATGTGAGCACTGCCGGCATACGCTATCAAAGCAGTGCGCGACCCCGTCCGTTGCTCGAGCAGATCCAGCACCTTGAATCGTGCCCTATCCAGGCGCGTTGGCTGTAGGTCGTTGCTGCG
>CAYWYT010000364.1:0-2584 GCA_964462665.1 uncultured Woeseiaceae bacterium
CATTGACACTGTCATCGCGCAATGTCATGTAGCTGCCCCAGCCAACCTGATCACCCGGAATTTCAGTTTCCTTGATCCAGGTGCCGTTGGCATACGCGTAGTAGTCGTCTTGCGGTCGAACGCTGAGGTCCATGCCGGTGATTTCAATGCCCGACTTAAGTGGGGCGGCAGGCGCTGCAGGTTCGGTTGTTGTCGATTCCTGGCTGCAAGCTGCAACGAGGAAGAGTGCCGCGAGGGCTGAGAGGATCTTATTCATATCGTCGTCCTGTATAGATCAGCCGTGCATTTTGCCACTGTCGAGGCCGAAATTGTTGGTTTTGTAACCTTTTCTTTATGGCAATCCCGAATATGGGCGATCATCGCTATACTCACGCTCCGTGGACTAATCAGAGTTGGATATGAACTATCGCCATCTAGGTAAAGCAGGCATTCAGGTCAGCGAGTTGTCGCTTGGGTCGTGGCTGACCTTCAACGACAAGTCGGCAGTCGATACCACCGCCAAGATGATGGCGGCGGCGTACGACGCGGGCGTGAATTTCTTCGATAACGCTGAAGTCTACGCAGGCGGGAAGTCTGAGGAAATCATGGGTGCGGCGCTCATGAAGCTTGGCTGGCACCGTGGCAGCTATCTGGTATCAACGAAACTATTCTGGGGTCTGCACGAAGGTCCCAATATGCAGAACACGCTCAATCGCAAGTATCTGATCGAGGCTATCGAGGGCTCGCTCGAACGACTGCAGCTGGAGTACGTCGACTTGCTGTATTGCCATCGAGCCGACCAGACGACGCCTATAGAGGAGACCGTCTGGGCGATGCACAACATCATCGAACGCGGTCAGGCTTTGTATTGGGGTACGTCGGAGTGGGAGGCCGCGGATATTCTTACTGCGATTGAGGTAGCGGAACGACATCACCTGCATAAACCGATAGTGGAACAACCTATTTACAACCTGTTCGACCGGCACCGCTTCGGCGAAGCCTACAAGCCCGTCTACGCAGAGCACGGTTACGGGTCTACCACTTTTAGCCCTTTGGCCTCCGGCATGCTAACGGGCAAGTATCTCGAGGGCATTCCCGACGGTAGTCGTGGCGCCAGCCATGACTACGATTGGTTGAAGTACGAATTGACGAATGCAGACCGGCTTCGGCAAACAGCCGCATTGCTGCCTATTGCCGAAGAGATGGGCGCGACGCTTGCGCAGTTTTCCTTGGCGTGGTGTTTGCAAAACCCATGGGTTAGTACTGTTATGACCGGCGCAAGTCGGGTGGAGCAGGTGCACGAGAATATGAAGGCGGTTGAATTTGTCGACAAGTTTACGCCCGAGGTCATGGCGCAGATTACAACGGTATTTAAATAACGCCGCCGGCCGCCTGGGCTGAAGCCCATGCCCATTGAAAGTTAAAACCTCCGAGGTGGCCGCTTACGTCCACCACTTCGCCTATGCAATAGAGGCCGGGCTGGCGTTTGCACTCCATCGTCTTCGATGACAACTCATTGGTATCCACACCACCGAGCGTCACCTCGGCCGTTCGATAACCTTCGGTCGCGGCTGGCTTAAGGGTCCAGCTGGCAAGGCTTGCTGCGACCTTTTGAATAGCGGCATCCGACCATCCACCCAAAGGTTTGTCGGCGGCTGCCGGCCAGAGGAACTCCTGCAGCTCGGCGACCAAGGCTTTGGGTAGTTGATCCGCCAATATCGATCGCAGTAAAGATTTCGGATGATCTGACTTGGCGCGCAATAACAGGTCGTCAACGTCAGTGGCTGGCAGCAGATCGATGACAATGTCATCGCCGGGCGACCAGTAGCTGGACGCCTGCAGTGCTGCCGGTCCGCTCAGGCCACGATGTGTGAACAGAATATCTTCCGAAAACGAAGCGCCGCCTGCATGCACTGTCGCGAATAGGCTGACACCAGAGAGGCGATCTGTCATGTCGTGCACGGCGCCTGTAAAGGTAAACGGCACCAGTCCGGCGCTTGTTGCCAATACATTCAGACCGAACTGCCGCGCCAGGCGATAGCCAAAGTCGCTGGCGCCCATTTTCGGGATTGATAATCCGCCTGTCGCGACTACCAGCGCCGGCGCTGCGAACTCGCCTTTGTCACTGACAACAAGGTAGGAGTCGTTGTAAGCGACTGCGGTGGTCTCGCAATGCGTTTCGATGCGTACGCCTGCGTCCGCGCACTCCGACTCAAGCATGCCCAGGATATCTTTGGAGGAGTTGTCGCAAAACAGCTGACCGAGATCTTTCTCGTGATACGCAATGCCGTGCTTCTCAACCAGTGCGATGAAATCCCACTGCGTATAGCGGCTCAAAGCCGATATGCAAAAATGGGGGTTCGCCGAAATAAAGCGCGACGGTTCGCAGTGCATGTTTGTGAAGTTGCAACGCCCGCCACCGGACATCAATATTTTCTTGCCGATCTTGTTCGAGCTTTCTAGTACGATGACACGTCGACCGCGTTGCCCGGCGGCAATCGCACACATAAGGCCGGCAGCGCCGCCGCCCAGAATGATCACATCGAAGTCTTGCATTTCGACAATATAAAGGAGAAATCGTCGCATGGACGAATATCTCGAAGTT
>CAYWYT010000365.1:0-2582 GCA_964462665.1 uncultured Woeseiaceae bacterium
AATTGTCTGGCACAGTCGGAAGCATTGATGGACGGCAGCTTTGATACGGGCATGAGCCCCAATCGTGTGCATCAGGGCAACAACCCGAGCAACACGATCTTGTTCGAGCAATTGACGCCGGAAGTATTGGGCCAGTTGGTTGCGTTGTACGAGCACAAAGTCTTCGTAGAAGGCGTGATCTGGGGAATCAATTCCTTCGATCAGTTCGGCGTCGAGCTGGGTAAGAAACTCGCTGGCGGCATTAGAAAAAGCACGAATCCATCGACTCGATTTCTATTGGGAAGGCTTAAGTAAATAATATGACCATCGCACTGATCACAGGCATCACTGGCCAAGACGGCTCTTATCTCGCTGAACTGTTATTGAGCAAGGGTTACGAAGTGCATGGCATTAAGCGCCGCGCTTCATCCTTCAATACGGACCGCATTGATCATCTCTATCAGGACCCGCATGACGAAGGTGTGAAGTTGCATTTGCACTACGGGGACATGACAGACGCAACCAACCTGATTCGCATCATCAAAGAAGTGAATCCGGACGAGATCTACAATCTTGCCGCGCAAAGCCATGTACAGGTGTCGTTCGAGATGCCGGAATACACGGCGAATTGCGACGCTTTGGGGACGCTACGTATTCTGGAAGCAGTTCGTTTGCTGGGCCTCGAAAAGAAGACCCGCATTTATCAAGCGTCCACGTCCGAGATGTTTGGTGAAGTGCAGGAAGTGCCGCAGAAAGAGACTACGCCGTTTTATCCGCGTTCGCCGTACGGTGCAGCCAAGGTTTACGCGTACTGGATTACAGTGAACTATCGCGAAGCGTACGGCCTGCACGCGTCAAACGGAATTCTCTTCAATCATGAGTCACCTGTCCGTGGTGAGACGTTTGTCACTCGAAAAATTACTCGCGCTCTGGCGCGTATTAAACTGGGTCTGCAAGACAAACTGCACATCGGCAACCTGAGTTCATTACGGGACTGGGGCCATGCGCGTGATTACGTTGAGGCGATGTGGCTCATGCTGCAGCAGGATGAGCCGAATGATCTTGTAATCGCGACGGGAAAACAATATTCGGTTCGCGAGTTCATCGAGTTTGGCGCGGCGGAATTGGATATGCAGATTGAATGGCAGGGCAGCGGCGCCGATGAGGTCGGCGTGGACAAGGAGTCCGGTAAACAGATCGTGGCTGTCGATCCACGCTACTTTCGGCCTACGGAAGTTGAGACCTTGCTGGGCGATCCGTCCAAAGCCAAAAAGGTATTAGGTTGGGAGGCAACGACTTCTGTCAACGAGATGGTGCGTGAGATGGTCGCGGCTGACTTTGCAGATGCCAAACGCGATGCCCTCGTCAAAGACGCTGGCTACCAGACCTTTGACCGGCACGAGTGAGCGGAGCAACAGTGAGTAGAATATTCGTTGCAGGTCACAAAGGTTTGGTGGGGTCCGCCATTGTCCGCCGATTGCAGGCCGACGGTGTTGAAGCCGTTGTCGCCGGGCGCGACGAGATGGATCTTTGTGATCAGGGTGAGGTCGACGCGTGGTTCGCCAGCAACGATATCGACCAGGTGTATCTCGCGGCTGCGAAGGTCGGTGGCATTCACGCCAACGATACGTATCCAGCCCAATTCTTGCGTGACAACCTCGCTATTCAAACGAATGTCATTCACTCGGCGTGGAAGCACGGCGTCGATAAGCTTTTGTTTCTCGGTTCCTCATGTATTTACCCGCGGCTCGCGCCGCAACCGATGCCGGAAGATAGTTTGTTGACGGGCCCACTCGAGGAAACCAACGAATGGTATGCCATTGCAAAAATCGCAGGCATCAAGATGTGTCAGGCTTACCGCAAGCAATATGGTTTTGATGCTATTTCGATCATGCCGACCAACTTGTATGGACCGGGCGATAATTTTGATTTGGAAAATTCACACGTTCTGCCTGCGTTGATGCGCAAGTTTCACGAAGCGAAAGAATCAGGCACTGAGAGCGTTCAGGTTTGGGGTAGCGGCAATCCGAAGCGTGAGTTTTTGCACGTTGATGATCTCGCGGACGCCTGCGTGTATCTAATGCAGAATTACAATGAAGCGGAAATCGTTAACGTTGGATGGGGCAAGGACATCAGCATTACAGAACTGGCATCGCTCATAAAAGATGTTGTCGATTATTCCGGCAGCATTGAATTTGACGCAAGCAAGCCAGATGGAACACCGCGCAAACTTTTGGATACGGCCCGGCTCACATCGCTGGGCTGGCAACCATCAACTCAATTGGCTGATGGCATTGCGAGTACCTATGCATGGTTCAAGGAGAGTGCCGCAGCATGAGTAAGATCATTCCAGTAATTATGTCGGGCGGTTCCGGAACACGCTTGTGGCCGTATTCAGTAGCGATGTATCCAAAACAACTGCTACCGCTCGTGAATCAGGAAACCACGATGTTGCAGGACACGGTGCTGCGACTTGAAGGCATGGCGAGCGATTGTATTCTGGTCTGCAACGAAGCCCATCGTTTTTTGGCCGCAGAACAATTGCAATCGATCGGTCAAAAAGCCGAGATCGTCCTCGAACCTGAAGGTCGAAATACAGCGCC
>CAYWYT010000366.1:0-2566 GCA_964462665.1 uncultured Woeseiaceae bacterium
AAACCTAACGAATAAGGTTAGATTGTGTGAGGAACGAACCACAATCTGAACCGTTTGTTGGACAAGCCCGGTTTATATATATAGAAAATAGCTTTTTTGTCTGAGGCTGCCGGGTCAGGCAGAAAGGAGACAGAGGGTTTTCCACGGTCGAAAAGCAAGTCTTTGAAATGAACTTTCCTGATACATTAGGCTTTCACGGGTGAAATATGGCGTTTTTTGAGCGTACGTCACCATTGCCGGACAGGCCGGATTTTCTTAAAAGAGCAGTGATGTTGATTAAGAACTACACAACGTTTTCCTCCTGTTGCCTCAAGTGAAACAGGGCTCTTTCATGGCAGGTAGCCAGGGTATCCTGGTCCTGATAATTTTCATGGCCTTTCCACATACCGGGCAGGGAATTGATGGCCGTCGTTTCAAGGAGCGGACGAAAGCGGTGAACGGGTTTACCCGGAGTACTATCTGTAAAAAGCTGATGAGTTTGCTGCTGCACGGATGGAGAAAGCCGTAACTCCTTGTTCTATGAAAACCCTTTGGCAGTACATGGAGCATGAGCAGGTAAAGAAAATGCTCACCTGTTACGACCCTTGTCCGGTGCTTCCCTGATTTGGCATGGAGATACCTGAAAGTAACCATACCGTTTTCGCATTGGAGGATATCATTTTCCCGGATAACACCCCTGTACAGGTATTTGCCGAGATAGATGATTGCCTTGTCGCCGTTGCCCACTTCTTTGCAATCAACAACCCATTGGCCGGGGCAGTTGTCCGGCACCCGCAGACCGTTATCAATAAGTGCCTGCAGGAGCTTTGCCCTGAAGACTTTTGCCAGGGCCTTGTGGCTGAAGAGATACCCCGTTTTTTTCACCCGCCACAATCCTGTCTTCAGATTGATGCCGGCGCCCGGCATAACCACATGAATGTGCGGGTGAAAGTCAAGGCTCCTGGAATGAGTATGGAGGATGGTGGTAAAGCCTGCAGCGCCGCCAAGCTTTTTATCGTTGGCAGTAAATGTTTTTAACAGATCCTGCACACAGGAAAACATCTGTGAATAAACAGTCTTCTGGTTTTTCCAGGCAAGCTCCCTGAGCTCCCCGGGAAGGGTAAAGGTGAGGAGATAATATGTGGCTGGTAGTCGTTTTTTCTGCTGATTTTCAATCCACTGCTGACTTTCATGGTGTTGGCAGTGGGGACAGTTCCTGTGCCCGCAGGAATGCGGAATGTAGGTTTGTTTTCTGCAGGCATGATCACTACATTGCGCCAGCATATGCGGGCCGTGTTCCTGACGGCACAGGGCCATGGCATGCAGAGCTTTTCTGTGCCCGGGTAAGAGAACGTTTCGGTAACGATCCAAAAAAGTGGTTCTGAACTGGTTGATGATTGTGGAGAGCAGGATCATTTATCACCTCCCCACTGAATATCAAAGGAGTTGATCAGCGTGTTGACGGCACGGCGTGCATTTTTTTCGGTTTTGGCAGTAAGGTGGGTATATCTGGAGGTCGTCAGGACACTGACATGGCCGAGGATTTGTTGCAGTTCAATGAGATCCACACCGGCTTCCAGCATATGGGTGGCATAGCTGTGACGCAGAGAATGACAGGAGATTTTTTTTTAATGCCAAGTTGCTCGACAACACGCCTCATGGCGGTCTGGATACCGCCTCTGTCCAGTGGCTGGTCAGCCAGATGGATAGTATTGAGCCCTCTTTTCCGGCTTGGAAAGAGAAAATGAGGATGTTTGTGAACCGCCCAGAATTTTCTTAACACATGCAGGGTATTTTCAGGCAGAGGCACCAGACGGTCCTTGTTGCCCTTGGCGTCTCGGATATGAACCCGCATATAGGTGGAGTCTATATCACCGACAGTCAGCCTGACACCCTCACCAAGACGCAGTCCCATACTGTAGGCTGTAAAGAAAAAGACCTTGTAGCTCAATTTGTCGGTTGCTGCAAACAGCTCTCCCAAATGGTCGATGGATAAAATATCCGGGATGCGGGAGGTCTTTGGTGGCTTGATCAGGGGGACATCTACCCAGGGTTTATCAAGCACCTGGGTGTAGAAGAACTTCAGCCCATACACGTCAATCTTGATCGCGCTCCAGGAATGGCTCTCCAGGAGATCGGTGAAATAATCGAGCAACTGGTCTGAGGTGAGTTTGGTAATACGGCTGTCGAAATAGTTGCCGATACGTCTGATGGACCTTGAATAGGCCGAGATGGTTTTGGGCTGCAGGCCTCCCAGTTTCAAGCATTTTTGGAATTTCCGGTACTGCTTCTTAAACTGAACCCCTTCGGGCATGGCAGTATTCATTGTAACCTCCTCTTTGCAATAATGGATGTAGCGGCACCGCCGCTTGCCTAATTGCACTCTTTTTATTATTAAAAGATGTGAAGTTACAAGATATTAATTACATAGTAAGGCCTCTGGTAATGATTGCCTGCCGCGTAGCGGCTTCGTCCAACAAGCGCTGGCAGTCGGACAAAGTGCCCGCTACGCGCACACATTGCCGCTGATGCGGGGCGTTAGCATTCGAAAATGAAAGAAATCCATTGGAATATGGCTGTTTATGAT
>CAYWYT010000367.1:0-2564 GCA_964462665.1 uncultured Woeseiaceae bacterium
AACCTATCCTGCAGAAGATGCTGACTTTGATGGCCCCACATTTTCTGAATATTATCCAAAGTACCATGGAACAGGTTACGTGAATTTTAGTAATCCTTCTAATGACTATATTGAATGGACTGTAAATGTGCCAGCAGATGGAGATTATATCTTAACTTTTAGGTATGCACTCAAAGATACGATCAGCCGCCCCCTTGAATTAGAAGTAAATGGTTCAGTGAAAGAGGATTCATTGGATTTTCCAATAACATCATTTTGGTCTCTATGGAAAACTGTTTCATCTACCCTGGCTTTAAATGCCGGCGATAATACCATCAGGCTTACTGCAATAGGATCAGGTGGACCCCATATTGATGAACTCGTTGTTGATATTGGAGAAACATCAATCAATTCATCAACGGACAAATTTGTGTTTCATCAGAACTATCCAAATCCATTCAAGTCGGAAACAACAATTCGCTATGAACTTGCCAGGGATTCAGAGGTCAGCCTCAGCATTTTTAATCTTAGCGGACAAAAAATCAGAACATTGCTCGCAAATGAAAAGCAACTTTCAGGTAAGCAATCCGTAATATGGAACGCTACAAATGATGCCGGGGAAAGTATTTCAGGTGGCATCTATATTTATATGATTAGAGGTTTAAACAGGACTGGTTCGTTTGTTAAGAGCGGTAAAATGAATTTCGTGAAATGAAAATCAGGTTTATTATTTTACTATTTCTTGCCGGCTTTTCAACCTCCGGTTGGTGCTCGCAAATCATCTACCCCTGGCGCGCCACTACAGCAATTGTTATAGCAGGAGAAAGTTTTGAGGTTTGGTTTGATGCTGATGATGGTCAAACAATCGATTCGGTAGATCTAGAAGGGCCGTATAATCGCGTTAGCACTTCCTTTGGCATTGAAATTGGTAACTGGGAATATGATAAGTGGTCGGGTTACGCCTATACCCACAAAATTACAGTAAAAGTGCCTGAAGATGCACCGGCTGACCGGTATAATTTAATTTTGAAAACTTCAATTGGCGATGAAACATCTTTGGCAGCGGTAAAGGTTATAAAGGAGTATAAAAGCAGCTATTATATACTGCACTTTTCAGATCCGCATAGATGGGAGAGAACTGAAACCCCGGATGTGGCCTATAATGAACAATCAGTTGTGGTTGATATCGCCAATATTATAGATCCTGAAATGTTTATTGAAACAGGGGATTGTTACTGGCAAAATACCAACAGTATTAGTACAACAAAGGCAAGATTAGCAGAATACATGAATGGTTCAGAATCTTTCAATGGCTTGCATGACCTGAAAGCTGCCTATTTTGCGATTCCCGGGAATCATGATACGCCACAACATAACTGGTACAAAGAACCCAATGTGGCTACCTCGGCTCGGGCCTGGAATAATCTATTTGGACTCACATGCCAGAATTTCATCTATGGCAATACGCGCTTTATTGGGATTACAAATGGCTGGTGTCCAACAACCGGGGGCGGTGATCCTGGTTATGTAGCAAATTATCAATGGCAACTCGATGCGGCCACGGAATGGATTGATCGTGTAGGAAAAGGGAATTTCAGGGTCGGATTTTTTCATGTACCCCAGGAAAGTGTCCCTCCGCTATATAATGCCCTTAAGTCGAAGGGAGCACCTTTTGGTTTATTGCTGGGCGGACATATTCACAGATGGGAAACTAATCCCTACTCCATTGATGGAAAACCTATCATATATGTAGCAGACGGTGTCCAGAATGGGATTAATGGTGCCCCGTTTAACTTATATAAAATAGATGACATTAAAGGTACATATACGCCGGTTGGTAATTCATACGCAGCGCATTCTGGGCTTGAGATCGACAAGAATTATAATACCAGTAAGCTTAAATTGACCTATTCCAACGAAAACAATGGAACCTTTACAGATAATACGGCTACCATTGTTAATAAATTCGATTTTCCCATTGATGGAGCAAGGGTGCGATTTGTAATGCCTAAAGGGGTTATATATGATGTCTCAAATCTTAATGTTACACAAGAATTTGATGGAGACAATTACCACATTGTTGATGCGAGAGTTGATTTGAAAGAACTTAGCACTACTGAGGTAAAAATACTCCCTGACGATGTTTGCCCTGATGACCCGGATAAAACAAAGCCGGGTAATTGCGGCTGTGGGGTGCTTGAGGGCACTTGCAGCACATTCCCTCTAAGGGTAAATAATGGAGGTGGCAGTGGTGATTATTATCCTTTCGAAAATATTCCAATCGCAGCTAATCCTGCTCCGCCAGGTCAGGTATTCGACCTATGGGAGATAGATTCAGGAGTACCTACTATATTTAACACGAAGGTGAGCTCAACCACTTTATATCTGGGGGGAAATGCAGCAACTGTAACGGCAACCTACAAAAATATTAGTCCAATTTATCCAGCAGAAGATGCTGACTATACTGGCCCAACATTTAATAATAAAAATATAGGCTACAATGGATTAGGATATTTGGAATATAACAATGCTTCAAATGATTTTATTGAATGGACCGTTAATGTGCCTGAAGCAGGCAGTTATAA